>NZ_JBHWEB010000114.1:0-30411 GCF_042734395.1 Amycolatopsis sp. NPDC059657
TCACGGTTCTAACCGGCCGTACCACTCACGACCCCGAGGTACCCGCCGATCGTCGGATCTTCGCGAAACGGTCTTGCGCGGGCTGTCGGCGAGGCGAAAGACTGGCCGGACTTTCGCTGGAGGTGGCTCTTGTCGCGTTCTGCCCGTACCGCGTTCTTGGCCCTGCTGCTGGCCTTCACCACGGTCGCCGCGCCCGCGCAAGCGGCACCACCCGATCACCTTCCGCCACATGAACCGGCCAATGGTCCTGACCGCAACGAAATCCCGGCCACCGACACACCGTTCGGCGCGCTCGTCGCGGCGAGTGGCGAAAACCAGCCAGGTGACCACGCGGGGTATCCGCGCAAGACCCGGCTCCGGACGTACCCGGAGAACCCGGCCGACAAGTCGATCAAGCTCGGGCTCGCGCCGTATCACTCGCTCGCACCCAAGCTCAATGCCTTGCAGGCCAAGAGCAACCGGGTCTCGGTCGAGATCGCCGGGCAGTCGGGGCTCGGCCGCGACCTGTACCTGGTCACGCTCACCGCGCCGGAAAGCCCTGCCGAAACCCGGCTGCAGGACCGCTGGCGCGCGGAGATCGAGAACGACCCGGTGCGCGCTGCGCGTGACCCGTTCCTGAAGTTCGGCTACAAGACGCCGGTCTGGATCAACAACAACATCCACGGCAACGAGTGGGAAGGCACCGACGGCGCGCTGCGCGTGATCGAGCGGCTGGCCACCTCGAACGACACGACCACGCGGGAATTGTTGCGGCGCAACCGGTTCTACTTCAACGTCACCGCGAACCCGGACGGCAGGGTCGCCGGTGTCCGGCAGAACGCGAGCGGGTTCGACCTCAACCGCGACTTCGCCACCGGCTCGCAGCCCGAGGCGAGGGCGATGCGGCGGATCGTCGAGACCACGCAGCCGCTGATGATGCTCGACGAGCACGGCTACGTCACCAACACGCTGATCGAGCCGACCACTCCGCCACACGGCCAGAACTACGACTTCGACCTCTACATCAAGCACAGCTACGCCAACGGGCTCGGCATGGAACAGGCGGTCAAGGCACTGGGGCACCCCGAAACCGCCAAGCCGGAGATCCCGTTCCGCGACTATCCCGAGGGCGTCTGGGACGGCTGGGCGCCGATCTACACCGCGCAGTACTCGATGTACCACGGCGCGATCTCGTACACCATCGAAATCCCGATGGACGTCAACAGCGAGTACGAGACCACTCCGGCCGCCGAGCTGCAGCGGCGCGCGAGGATCAACACCGATGTGGTCGAGGCGACGATCGGCACCACGATCGGGTACGTGGACCAGCACCGGGGCGAGCTGATCTCGAATCAGATCGAGATCTTCCGGCGTGGCACCGCGGGTGAGCCACAGCGGGAGATCCCGGACGGTTTCGTGCCCGGCTTCGGCCCGGAAGACCGCTACCGCACGGAATTCCCGAGGGCGTACGTCATACCTGCAGGCGCGGACCAGCGCTCGGCGACAGCCGCCGCGCGGCTCGTGGATCACCTCCTCGTCAACGATGTGCGCGTGAAACAGGCCGACCGGCCGTTCACACTCGCGGGCCGCCGCTACCCGGCCGGTTCGTACCTGGTCGACATGCACCAGCCCAAACGCGGGCTGGCGAACGTCATGCTCGAAGCCGGTAGCGACATCTCGGCCAAGGTACCCGTGATGTACGACATTTCCGGGTGGAGCCACCGCCTCCTGTGGGGCGCTTCGGTCGACATCGTCAAAGACAGCGGGCTCGACGTCCGCGCACACGAGATCAACGCGGCTTCTCCCACCGGCGGCGTCGGCGCGGCTCCCGGCCGCGATCTGGCTCTCAAGCTCAACGACAGCAAGGAAGCCAGCGCTGCCAACGATTTGCTGAACCGCGGGATCCCGCTCAAGCGCACGGCCGACGGCACGATCGTGGTACCGGCGAGCGCCCGCCCGGCGGCGGCCGAGGTGGCCGACCGCTACGGCGTCCGGTTCACCGAGGCCGACGGCACGGCGACGCCGCTCACGCGCAAGACGCTCGCCGCGGCCGTCGGCCCGGATGAGCTGAAAGTGTTGCGGGACATGGGCTTCGACGTCCGGCCGGTGTCGACGGCCGTGCTCAACGCCGGGTTCGACTTCTCCCGCGTCGATCTGCTGTTCGTGTCTTCCGGGCTGCGCTACGACCAGCTCACCCCGGCGGCGAAGGACTCACTGAAGGCGTTCCTGGCACGCGGCGGCGTGATCACGCGCGGCGCGACCGGCGCGAAGTTCAACACCGACGCGGGCCTGCTCGCGGCACGTCCGGTCGCGGGCTGGGAGGACGGCAACGGCGTCGTCTCCGTGGTCAACGGCGGCGGGCCCGTCGGCACCGGCGCGCTGACCACGTCGTTCGTCTACGGCCCGTTCTGGTTCACCGACCTCGGACCGGGGGTGAACGCCGACCAGCGCTACGCGGACGGCAAGCCGCTGGTCGCGGGGCATTGGCGGCCACGGGACAACGGCAGCGGCGGCCAGCCGCAGGCCGCCGGCCAGGCGGCGGTCGTCTCGGGAACGTCGGCGCTCGGCGGCAAGGTGGTGTTGTTCGGCACCGAGCCGATGTTCCGTGACCACACGAAGGGCCTGTACGCCCAGGTCGCCCGCGCGATCTTCTGGGCTGCCGGTTGAGGGCCTGGCGCTTCAGGTGAGTCACTCTTCGCGAAAGGAGGAATCTGGACGTTGAGCGGCCAGATTCCTCCTTTCGCTCCCCCTCGGCTCGCCCAGCCGCCGGCCTAGCAAAGCTAGGTTCGCGACGCGGCCAGAGCAGATGAGGGCCTAGTTCACCACGCATAGCTTGGTGAAGGCTCCCTTCACAACGCCGAACTTGGTGAGGGAGGCCCTCACCAAGGCAGCCCAGAGCACGTCACCCATTCGTCAGCCGCTGACGCGTTCCTGCGCCTCGGCCAGGTCTTCGGGTGTCGGGGCGTCGTCCTGGGTCAGCTTGAGCCGCCAGTACCCGGCGAACTCGATCGACTTCTTGGCGACGCCCCGCGCGACCAGGTCCCGGCGCAGGGTACGCACGATCCCGGCTTCGCCTGCCAGCCAAGCGATCCCGGGTAGTTCGGCGTCGCGCACCGCGTCGACGAGCAGCGTGCTCTGCCCGGCTGGAACGTCGCCACGGTGCAGCCAGTGGACGTCGGCGGTGAGCTGCTGCTCCTCGAGCGCGTCGGCGACCTCGATGAACACGTCCGCGTGCGCGCCCTCGGGCAGTGACTCCAGCAGGGTCCCGATGGCCGGGAGGCCGGTCTCGTCGGCGGCGAACAGGTAGCGATCGGCCTCGCCGAGCGGCTTGGCGTAGAGGGCCGACGGGCCGTAGCGGCCGAGGGTGTCACCAGGTTCGGCGGACATGGCCCAGAGCGAGGCCGGGCCGGAGTCGCCGTGCAGCACGAAGTCGACGTCGATGGTCCCCGCGACCGGGTCGGAACGCCGGACGGTGAAGCTGCGCATCCACGGCCGTTCCTCCTCCGGGATGGCCATGAACGCCTGATACCAGCGCATCACGTCGGTCGCGTCCTCGGCCGGGAGCGTCGGCTTGGACTGGCCCGGCCGGGGAAAACAGAGCTTGAGCTGCTGATCCGGCCAGGCCGGGAAGTCACGCAGGCCGTCACCGGTGAACGTCACCCTGGTCATCCGGGGTGTCAGCCGCCGCACCTCGACGACGTCCAGCAGTCCGGCCAACGATTCCGCCATGAGCTCACCCCTGATACTTTATGCCGTAAAGAGTTACTCGACGAGGTTACTTTACAGCGTAAGGAGATGCAATCTTGGTCGTCTTCGCGGGTCAGGGCGATGCCGGTCATTCGATGGCCTTGCTGTGGCGCACCACCGAACCGGCGAGCCGTCCCGGTCCGAAACCGGGCTTGAGCGTCGAGGCGATCGTGGCGGCCGGGATCGCCGTCGCCGACGCCGAGGGCATGACCGGGCTGTCGATGCGCGCGGTCGGCGACCGGCTCGGGCGGACGGCGATGGCGCTCTACACCTACGTGCCGAACAAGGGCGAGCTCATCGACCTCATGTACGACACCGCGCTGGCCGAACTCCCGGCACACTACGACGGCGAGTGGCGGACGGCGGTGCTCGCGTGGGCCGACGACCAGTGGGCGTTCTACCTGCGCCATCCCTGGATGCTCCAGGTTTCGCAGGCCCGGCCGGTGCTCGGGCCGAACGGTTACGTCAGCCTCGAAACGCTGCTGAGCGTCCTCTACCGCAGCGGCCTCTCCTCGCCCGAAGTCCGGCGGCTCGCCGGTGCGCTGACGCAGCATGTGCGCGGTGGCGCGCAATCGGTCGCGGAGGCGCGGGAGGCCGCGAAGGCGACCGGGGTGACCGACGAGGACTGGTGGATCGCGCGGTCGTCGCTGCTGCACGAGGTCGCGCCCGACTTCGCGGACCGGTTCCCGCACGTGAGCCGTCTCGAAACGGAACGCGATCCCGTCAGCCTGGAAGAACCGGAGACCTTCTGGGAGACGGAATTGAGGAAAACCTTCGAATTCGGCCTCGCGGCACTCCTCGACGGCGCCAGCGTGTCAAAAGGGTCGTGAGTGGTATGGCCGGTTAGAACCGGCCGTACCACTCACGACTCGTGTTTCGCGAATTCGGAGAGGGCGGCTCGGTCTTGCTGGTTCGACTTGGCCATGAGGCTGGCGACATGCTTTTCGACCGTGCGGGGCGAGATGTGCAGACGCTGCGCGATGTCCTTGTTGCCCATGCGGTCCGCCAAGAGCTGCAAGACCTCGTATTCGCGGACGGTCACGCCCGCCGCGCGTAGCTTGCCGGGCACCTTCTCCAGCCCGGTGCGCCGCTGCTGGACGGGTGCGCCGATCTTGCGCAGCAGGCCGCGGCACGCGCTGCCGACCGCCGGGATGGACACCTGGTGGAAGTACTCCTCGGCCTCCTTGAGCCAGGTCACCGGGTCGCCCCAGCCGTCGGCCGCCGCCGATTCCGCGACCAGCCGCAGTCCGAGATGCCGGGCCATCGGATACAACGCCGACGCCTCCATCGCGGCCGCGGCCGCCTTGTTCGCCTGCTCGGCGTGCCCCTGCCGCCCGAGCAGCACCGCCTGCGCCAGCCCCACGAACTGCCGGTTCCAGCGCATCCGGCTCACCGCCGAAGTCACGAACCGGTGCCCACTCGCGCCCGAGTCGTCCGCGAGCACCTCCATCAGCACGCGCAGCCCGTGCTGACCTGACAAGTGGAACCGGCTCGGGTTCGCCGCCTCCAGCTCGACGACCTGGGTCAACTCGCGGACGGCGCGGTCGGCGTTCTCCTCCAGCAGCGAGCAGAACACCCGCGCCAGCCCGATGCACAGCACCATCTCCTGCGCCGACTCGCCGCCGGCGCGGTGGAAGTCCTCGAGCGCGACCTCCATGCCGTGCCGGTTGCCCTGATGCGCCGCGGCCATCGCGCGGGTCATCTGCGCGTACTGCGACAACGCCGTGAGCTGCAGGCGCGCCAGCACGGCCATGTTCTGGTCGAGCAGTTCCAGCGCGCGCGGGAACTCGCCGCGCATGATCGTGTGCAGGATGCGGACCGAGTCGACCGCGCAGGTCAACGGGATCGCACCGGTGCGCTGCGCCTCCGCGCGTGCCAGGTCGAGCGTGCGTTCGTCCCCGTTGGCCAGCACCTGATGCCCGCCGAGCCGCACCAGCACCTGGGTGCGCCAGTGATGCAGCTGGTTGTCCTCGGCGATCCGCCTGGCACGCTGGAAATACTGCTCGGCCTCGTCGAGGTCGCGTTCGAGCGCGACCATGCCGAGCGCCTGCAACGCCTGGCAGGCCACGATCGGCGAGTTCGCGCGCTCGGCGTAGCTCCACGCCTGCCTGGCCAGCTGCTCGGCACGCCTGGTGTGGTCCGGACCAGGCACGTCGAGCCAGAAATTGGCCTCCACCGCGTCGATCGCGGCCTGCTGCGCCTCGGACATCTGCGCGCCCAGCGGTGCGCGCGCGGCCTCGATCTGGTTCATGCAGTCGTTGTGCCTGCCCGCCATGTAAGCGACCCAGGCCAGTTGGGTGTGCAGGCGCGCTGCCCGTTCGAGCATGCCGATCTCGACGAAACTGGGCGAGAGCTGCACCGCTCGGTCGAACTGCCCGACCTGGCCGAGCGCGTGCAGCAACGACTCCAGCACGTCCGCGCGGTCGGTCGGCGGCGCGCTCGCCAGCAGCTCACGCGCCTTGGTCAGCAGCGTCACGGCCGAATCCGCCGCGCCGGTCTCCAGCGCGCGGCGCCCGGCGTCGGCGAACAGCCGCCCGGCCGCGTGCTCCTGGTGCGCGGTCAGCCGCAGCGAGGCGACCAGCACGCAGAGTTCACCCGGCAGGCCCGGGTACTGGGATTCGACGGCGTCCGCCGCGCGCTGCGCCAGATTCGCCTTGCTGGCCGGGGAAAGCCGGGCCAGCAACGCTTCCGCGGTCAGCGGATGCCGGAACGCGTACCAGCCCAAAGTGGTCTCGTCGGTCGTGACGAGCTGCGCCGCGACACCGGCGCTCAGGTGATTGTGCAGGGTGCGATCGTCCATTCCGGTCACCGCCTGCACCACCGACAGCGGGAACCGCCCGCCGACGATCGCGGCGACCGCGAGCAGCGTCTCCCCTTCCGGGCCCAGCTGGTCCATCCGCGCGGCGATGCTGTTCACCAGCGCGGCGGGCACCCGCGCGCGCAGTTCGCCGACGACCTGCCAGCCGTCACGCCCCTCGACGAGCAGGCCGTCGTTGAGCATGCCGTGCAGCAGTTCCTCGACCACGAAAGGGATTCCGGCGCTGTTGCGCCACAACAGCTCCGCCGCGGCCGCGGGCACCTGGCCCGGCTCGACCTCCAGGCAGGCGCTTGCCAATCGTCGGATGTCCCCGCGATCGAGCCTGCTGAGTTCGAGCATGGTGCAGGTTCGGCGCTGTTCGGCCGAACGGGCCAATCTCAGTGCCTCACAAGGCTCGTTGCGCAGAGTGCCGACGAGCAACGCGCCGGTGGACGCGAGATTGTCCACTAAGTACTCGAGGATGAACAAGGTCTCCGCGTCGGCGTCCTGCAGATCGTCGAGCACGATCAGGCAGCCACGCTCGCGGCCGGTGACCGACAGCAGCCGGAACACCGCTTCGGCCAGCACCACCAGCGAGGCGCCCGGCCGTTCGCCCCTGATCCAGTCGGGGACGAGCTGCGCCAGCACCGGGATGTAGGCGTCGAGTTCGGGTACGTCCGGCGGCCGCCCACCGCGGAAGTGCGACAACAGGGCCTCGGCCAGCGGCCGGAACGGGACCATCGGGCCGATCGAACTGGCACGGCCGCGCAGCACCGGCATGTCGGCGGCGACCGCCCGGCTGACCGCTTCCGCGGCCAGCCGGGACTTCCCGATCCCGCCTTCGCCGACGAGGAACACCGCGCCACCCCGCGTGGCACGTGCCTCGTCGGTCGCTCGCCAGAGCTCGCCGAGTTCGCTGTCCCGGCCGATCACGCGTGGCGAACGGATGCCCATTTTTGCGACTATATGCGACGTCCGGGCGATCGCGGCACCGTCTGCGGGCCCTGTCTCAGAAAAGAATGGAGCTGACGACCGACGGGTCGTCGAAGGTGGCCATCGTGTTCGCGCTCAGTCGCGGCTTCGAGCCTGCCAGCGCGTGGTTGCGGGCACCGACCCGGGAGGCGATGGGCAGCTCGATGTCGCCGACGGAGTTGGCGGCCGCGTGCAGGTCGTTCTCGAACATTGATATTTCTCCCTCTTTTGTGTTAGTGCAAGGTAAGTACGGATGGGACACGGTCGGCGAAACCGAGCCGCAGCAGGCCGTAGCCGATGCCGGCGAGTCCGGTGAGCAGACCGGGTGAGGAGACGGCGCCCGGGGTCCCGCAGCGCGCGCCGTTCTGCTCGATGGCCGAGACAAGACGACCCGCTCTGCGGTTGACAGCGGCGGCGGCACCTGGGTGACCACGTTCGGCGAGCACGGACAGTACGTCCACGATGCCGAATTCCCCATGGCACAGGCTCAGATCGCGCAACGGCGCCTGGCCCGCCAGTACCGGAACGAGGTCGCCCGGGTCCGCGAGAGCCAAGCCCGCGAGCCCGGAGCACCAGCCGTGGCCGGTGACCGAGTGAACTCGGTCTCCCGCCACGCCCGTAGTAAAAGAGGCGCCCAAGGCCCACTGGATACCTGCCGCGCCACGCGCAAACCCAGTATTTTCAACGGTTTCCGCCTGCTTCAGCGCGGCGGCGTACTCGCTGGCGAGGTTTCCCGCCGCGTCGAGCCCGGTATACGAGTGCACGGCCGACATCGCCGCGACCCCGCCGGCGAGCCCGGTGGTGAACTGGGGCGGCAGGTCGGCGCGCGCGGCGGGCATGACCGCGACAGTGCGCTCGGTCAGGCCGAGCAGCGACGGGTCGTCCAGCAGCTTTGCCAGTCGTGCCAACGCGTACGCGACACCGCCCAGTCCGAGCAGTCCGCCGCAGCCGGCGGCTTCGGCGAGTTCGGGATCGGCTTCGAGCTTGCCGAGCAACCCAGGAATCGGGGCGAGCGCACGGGAAGCGAGTTCGTGGTAGGTGCCGAGGCCGGTCAGTTCGGCGAGCTGCGCGAGGAACAACGCGACGCCGGTGTACCCCTCGCCGAGGCTCGCGCCCATCGGCAGCACGGTCCAGTACAGCTCGTCGACGAGCTCCAGCCCGAGCCAGTTCGTGCGCTGCTCGTCGGAGAACGCCCGCGCGACGATCTGGTCGGCGACCCCGCACGCGGCGGCGAGCAGCCTGCCGGGTTCCGGGGACGCGGACAGGCCGGTCTCCGGCATGGTTTCGCTGCTGTGGTGGACGATTCCGGTCGGCCTGGTCGCCAGCGCCGCCGAGATCAGCCACTCCTGATCACGCCGGTCGACGGTGTTCAGCGAAGCGAGCTTGCCGCCGACGACGGCCAGCGGGGCGTCGTCGAGCAGGTCGTCGAGCCTCCGCCCTGCCGAATCCCACAGGTGCCGCGCGCCGGGCTTCGCGGTGAACATCGGGACGTCGCCGTCCCACAGGTCCGCGATCTCGCTGGGCGCCAGCCGCTTCCGCGTGGCGTCGCCGATCGAGTCGTCCCAGACCAGCGCGAACGCGCGGTCACGGGCGGCGGCGTCACGCAGCAGGTCGGGGTGCGTGGTCTCGTCGAGGAGCCTGGCGTAGAAGTTGGTGGGGCGCGCGAGGACGCGGATGACGTCATCGGCGCACTGGCCGAGCAGATCACGCAGCTCGGCCGCGCCGCTTTCGATGGCGTCGTACCCGATCCTGAAGCCCGCCAGCAGCGCGGCGCCGTGCTCGGCCGGTTCGATGTCCCGGTCATCGAGAGTCGGCCGGTTGAGCGAGGCGGCGAACTCACCCGGCGCGCGGGTGATCCGCATCCGGTCGGTGCCCGCGTCTAGCCACTCGACGTGATCGGTCGGGAAGGTGCCGCCCTTGCCGCCGCCGAGCCCCGAGATGTCGACCGCGCCGTGCTCGCCGACGAACATCTGTGGCAGCAGGCAGGTGCGCAGCACCGAGCGCGACACCGCGCCCGCCGCCGGGTCGACGGCCTCCCCGGTGACCGGAAGCGCCGGGTGGAAGAGGGTTTCGATGTCGATCAGCACCGGCTGGGCGCCGCGGGCGATCAGGTTCTCGAAGTGCACGTCGGCGCCGTCGATGGCGTAGAGCAGCGCGAGCAGGATGCCTTCGCGGCGGTAGAAGCGGTCGACCTCGGTCAGGTCGGCACACGGCTGGTGCTCGACGAACCGCAGCCACCCGTAGCCCGGACGGACCAGCGCGTCGACTGCTTCGAGCTCCAGACCGGGGATGCGCTTGTTAAGCCAGCGGACAACCTCCGCGAAGCGTGTGTGCAGCTCAAGCGGGCGAGGCTTGTAGATGACCTGCTGACCACTGGAGAACTCGAGCAGCTTCACAGTCCGGCCACGCTGGTGCGGGTCTCCGCCGCCAGAGACCTTGACAAGCGTGCCGAGTTCGTCGACGACGGTGCCTTCGAGCGCCTCGCGGTCATCCGCGAAGCGGCGCAGGAGCTCGAGGTAGGCCTCGGAAGCGTGCAGGCAGGCCTGGCTGACCAGGCGTCCGAGCACCGGGTACGCGGTGAACAGTTGCGGCAGGTTCTCCCCCGCCTGGCGCACGAAGTCGCGGAAGCGGTCCTCGGCGGTCTCGCCGGTCAGCTTGCCTCTCGCGCGGGCCTTGTTGAGTTCGAAGACCAGCGTGCGCGCCGCGAACGAGCAAACGCGCAGGCTGAGCTGCTCGGCCAGGCAGCGGCTGACGGCTTCGAGGTCGACTCCGGTGACGGCCGCGGTCTCGATCGGGCGGCAGGCCGCGTCGATGAGGGGACGGAACACGGAGGCGAAGGCGGCGCGCCAGTCCGCGGGCACGGGCCGGGGCGACACGTCGAACGGACCTTCGGCGAAGGCCGCCCAGCCGGGGCGTCGATCGGCCGGCTCATGCGCCGCCAGGCCGTTGGCCCACCAAGTTGAACTCACGGGCTAGAGACTGCCATCGGGAGACGCCGGTCACATGGGGGTGAGTCCCCCATGTTTTGCGCGCGGCGGCGCCTGGGGGTGGGGATGGGGGCGCGGACATGGGGGAAAGTGACCTCCGCGTGCCTGAGCGAACACGGCGTGTGGTCCGAAGTGCCCGTTTCGCCTGGTGGCAAATGTAGGGTGCGCACCCCGATGTGCCGCAACTCCGAACTTGCCACTCTGTCATCAGCCGAACCCTTGGGGAGTACGAGATGACGGAAACTCGCATAGTGCTGGTCGCGGACGACTCGTTCGTCCGCGGTGGCATCGGCGCGATCCTCGGGAGCGAGCCGACGTTCCGGATCGTGGGGGAAGCGGGCACGCTGCGGGAGGCGTGCGCGCTGGGTGCGCGGCTCGCGCCGTCGATGTTCGTGATCGACATCGGCTCGCTCAAGGACAACGTCGTCGAGACCGTGAAGGAACTGAGCGCGAGCGGCCGGTCAGGCCCGATCCCGGTGGTGCTGCTCCTCGGCGCGGACACCGCGCAGCTCGACCTCGACGTGCTTCGCCTCGGCGGCTGCGCGATCATCCGCCGCCGCACCGCCGCGGCCGAACTGGTCGCCGCCGTCCGCATGGTCGCGGCCGGGTATCTGCCGATCGAGCGCGCGCTGGCGGAGCGGCTGGCCCTCACCCTGCCGCAGCTCGGCGCGCACGCGCAGGCGAGCGCCCAGCTGACCAAACGCGAGCGCGAGGTCTTCCTCCTGATCGCCCGCGGCATGTCGAACGCCGAGATCGCGGCCGCGCTGACCGTCGCCAGCTCGACGGTCAAGTCACATGTGCAGGACATCTTCAGGAAGCTCGGCCTCCGCGACCGCGTGCAGGCCGTGATCTACGCCTACGAATCGACCATGGCATTGAGCGGGAGTGTGGGATGACCGGACGTTGGCTGCTGCGCAAACCCTCCGTCGACGCTTCGGCGCGTGTCTTCTGCTTCCCGTACTCGGGCATGGGCGCGTCGATGTTCTCGCGCTGGCCGCGTGCCATGGGTGACGTCGACGTCTGCCTGATCCAGCCGCCGGGGCGGGAAAACCGGTCCCGTGAACCGCATTTCGGGGACTACGCGTCGTTCGCGTCCGCGGTCGCCGAGTACTTGGAGCCGTACCTGGATGTGCCGTTCGTGTTCTTCGGGCACTGCGCGGGTGCCTTGCCCGCCTTCGAGACGGCTTGCTCGCTGGCCGGGCTTGGACTGCCTGTACCTTCGCGGCTCTTCGTGTCGGCTCAAGTGGCTCCGCATGACTGTCCGCATGACCGGTTCCTGGATCTGACCGACGCGGAACTCAAGGCGGAGCTGGAGAATCTGGCCGTGCTGCGTGGCGGTAGCCCGCATCCGGCGTTGATCGAACTCGCGCTCGAGGTGCTGCACGAGGATCTTGAGGTCAACCGGGTGTACCGGCGCTCCGAGCCGGTCTCGATCCCGAGTGCGATCACGGTCCTGCACTGGTCGGCCGACGTCGAGGTGACGGCCGCGCAACTCGAGGGCTGGAAGGACTACTCGGCGTCGACCGAGTTCGTGACGCTCGTGGGCGGGCACTACGAGTTCCTGGCCGCCCCGCAACCCTTGCTGGACCTGCTGAAGGACTCGTGAGCGTTGCGGGGTCGTGAGTGGTATGGCCGGTTCTAACCGGCCATACCACTCACGAGCCCTTAACCCGTGGCGGCCAGGGCTCCCGAGGTAGTCGCCGCTTCCAGGTGCCCGGCGATGGCGTCGATCGTGGTCACGTCGCGGACCAACGCGCGGTCCGCGGCCGACATCATGCCTTCGCGGACCGCGTGGTCGAGCAACCCGAGCAGGCCGTCGAAGAAGCCGCCCGCGTTCAGGACGATGACCGGCTTGCTGTGCAGGTCGAGCTTGGCCCAGGTCGAGATCTCCATCAGCTCGTCGAGCGTGCCCATCCCGCCGGGCAACGTGACGAAGGCGTCCGAGAGGCGGTACATCAACGCCTTGCGCTCGTGCATCGAGCGGACCACGACCAGTTCGACCTGCTGTGGCTGGTCGCCCTCCGCCCCGAGCAGGTGATGCGGGACCACACCCGTCACGTAGGAACCGGCGTCGCGGGCCGAAGACGCGACGGCTCCCATCAACCCCGTGCTGCCGCCTCCGTAGACCAGGTCCATCCCGGACGCGCCGAGCCAGGTTCCGAACTCCTCGGCCAGTTCCAGGTACTGGGGTTTGCTCGGCTTGGCGCCGCAGAACACGCCGATCCGCCGATATTTCGGAAGCATCTCACCACTCCTAATGCAGGTAAACGGGTTTCGGCAGGGTCTGCTCGATCTCGACCAGTGTTTCCAGCAGCACTTGCGCGCCTTGGACCAGCAGCGCGTCGTCGGTGTGCTCGGCTGGCGAATGGCTGATGCCGCCGGTGCTCGGGACGAACAGCATCGCCGTCGGCACCTTGGAGCTGATGACGCTGGCGTCGTGGCCGGCGAAACTCACCAGCCTGCCGGTGGGGACGCCTTGGCGTGAGCACGCCTGCTGTATCAAGTCCACATAGGACTCGTCGAAGCGCACCACCGGCTTGTGCGACAGGCGTGACACCTCGACGGAGCACTTCTGCTCGCGGCCGATCCGCCTTGTCAAAGCCAAAGTACGGTCACCCGCCGCCAAAAGCGCGAACTCCGAGGCCGCGCGGAACTCGACCGTCAGGTGCGCCTCGCCGGGCACCACGTTCGGCACGCCGGGGTGGAACTCCATCGCGCCGACGTTGACGACCATGGTCTCGTCGACCTCGTCGGCGGTCTCCCACAGATGCGAGGCGATCTTCGACGCCGCGCGCCCCGCGTCGTGCCGGTTGATCATCGGCGTGGTGCCCGCGTGGTTGGCCTCGCCGCGGATGACCAGCAGATACCGGTCGACGCCGACGATGCCGTCCACCACCGCGAGCTCCAGCCCGGCGTCCTCCATCCGGGGCCCCTGCTCGATGTGCAGCTCGACGTAGCCGGTGATCTCCTTGATGTGCTCGCTGACGCTCAGCGCCGTCGAACCCACGAGACCGCCGTTGGACGTCGGCAGCACACCTTCCTCGTCCCAGAACGCGACCGTCTGCAACGCCGACGCCGACGGATGCCCGGCCTCGTGCAGGGTCCGCAGCACCTCGATGGCCGCGAGCGCCCCGTAAGCACCGTCGAGACGGCCGGCGGCGGGCACGGTGTCGGTGTGCGATCCGGTGAGCAGCCACGGGCCGCGTGACCCGCGCTGCTTGCCGAAGACGTTGCCGATCGGGTCGGTCCACGATTCCAGGCCTGCCGAGGTGATCCGGTTGGCCAGCCAGGTCCGTGACGCCAGGTCGGCGGGCGAGCCCGCGATCCGGTCGACGCCGCCGTCGTCGCGCCCGCCGAAGGTGGCGAGCTCCGCTAGGTCGTTGAGCAGGCGCTGGGGAGAAATCCGCAATGAGCTCATGCCATCCCAATCTCAGGTAAGAACGTTGCCGCCCGCGTCGCGGATGAACCGCGACCGGCGGTGGTCGACATGGACGAAAGCCCGCTGCAGCCAGCGGTCCTGCCCGTCATAGCGCGGGACGAAGGCGGTGCGCCCGTGCAGGGTGACCCGGTTGTCGACGACCGCGAGATCGCCGGCGGACAGCACGATCTTGGTGCGGACCGCCTCGATGGCGCCCCGCAGCGCGAGGAACGCGGCCGCGGCGGCCTCGTCCATCGGCCGCGTGTTGCAGAAGTCCACGCGGATGTCCGGATCGTCGAAGGCGCCGCTCAGCGCCGGGTGCACCGGGTTGCCGCCCGCGCCGCCGAAGGACGACGGCGGCGTCGACTCGAACCGGGGCTCGCCGAGTATTCGCCGGTGCACCAAGGAAAGCAGGGGTAAGGCGTCCCGGATGGACGCGACCTGCAAACCGGCCTGGTCCTCGTGGTCGTTGCGCAGGCAGAGCAGCGAGACGAAGTCGGGGCGGTACTCGTGGTGCACGTTCTCGACGTGCATCTCCAGCATGATCGAACCGGCGTTGCTCTGGTGCGTCTCCTGGCCCGGCACCGGGACCACGTTCTGCACCAGCGCGCCGGACTTCTCGTTGCGGAACGCGACGACCTCACCGAGCGAGAACATGCAGAGCGTCAGCACGGCGGCGGACAGCGTCGCGTTCCGTTCGACGGAGCCGGGAACGTTGGGAGTAGGGACATCGGGGCGGACCGGCAGGCCGCGCAGGTGGAGCACGCCGTGCGGGCCGGGGTCGGCGCGGAAGCGCCGGAGGTGTTCGCGCAGCCGGCCGGGGATGTGGCAGGAATAGTCGCGGGCCGCGGCGATCCACTCCAGGTCGTCGACCCTGCCGGGTGCGACCGTGGTGAGCTGCTTGGCCAGCAGCTCCATTTCGGACTGTTCGCTGGCGTCGAGCACGAAGGTGCCGGAATCCAAGGACAAGGTCATTGCTCTCACATCTTTCCCGTAGTAAGCGAGCCGCCGATGATCGCCCGCATCCAGTGCCCGGCACCCGCCACCCAGCGCAGCTCGGGGTGACTGCGGGCGACCGAGACGGCCACCCGGTCGATCACTTCGGCGCCGTTGTCGCCGTTGGTCATCACGACCAGGCCGGTGCCGGAGGACAGGTCCGAAATGGACATCGAGCGGAAGCCACGGTTGTCGCCGACATGCCCGAACAGCGGGCCGCTCTCGTCGAGCACCGTGCCGAGGCCGTAGCCGAAGCCGACCTGATCGGTCAGCATTTCCTTGAGCAGTGCGGGACCGAGCAGCGTCGGCAGTCCCATCGCGAGCCGCGCGAGGTCGCTCGGCGTCGTCCACAATCCGGCGGCCGCTGCCTCCGGGACGACCCGCCACTCACCGGTCACCTCGGCGGCGAACGGATGCGCCGGGTCGAAACTGCTGTGCCGCATCCCGAGTGGTTCGAACACCAGCCGCTTGGCCAGCTCCGCGAACGACTCGCCGGTCAGCTCGGTGAGCACCTGCTGGACCACCGAGAAGTGGCTGCCGGAGTACCGGAACGCGCCGACCTGACTCGAATCGACCCGCACGGCTGGAGTATTTCCCTGTCCATTGAGGACGTCCACAAGCGACGGCCATGAACCGGAGTTGTCATACCCCTCGTACCAAGCCGGGGTGAGACCCGCGGTGTGCGTCAGCAGCTGCCGCAACGTCGCGGAAGCGGGCTGGTCGTTTTCGTCGAGCAGCTGCCATTCCTTCAGCGAGACCGGCGCGTCGAGATCCAGTCCCGAAGCCAGCGCGGCCACCGTGGCGACGTGCTTGCTCACCGAGCCGCACTGGAAGGCCGTCGTCGCGGTCAGGCCGTCGCCTGCCTGCCAGGCTTCGATCGAGCCCTCGGAGAACACCGCGATGCTGACGCCCGGGACATCACACTCGATCAAGTCCTTGTCGAGCCCGGACTTCTTGCTCGCACAGTGCGAGATCAGCGTTCCGAGATCTGCGAGGTAGTCCTCGGCGAGCTTCCGTACTGTCGACTCCTCGTGCATGCGGTGCGAGTACAGCCAGCTGACCTGCAACTTCCCGTCCTGGACGGCCGCGCTGATCTCCAGCGGGTGCGACCGGGCGCAGCGCCCGCTCCGGCCGATGGTCAGGTCGTCCAGCTCGCCCGCCTCGTCGGAGCCGCTGAGCTGCCCGTGGTAGTTGAAGATGATCTGCGCGCCCGATTCACCGTGGCCGAGCAGTCCGTAGCCGATGCCGTTGTTCGGCGTCGGCCGCAGCCATTCCTTGGCCGCGCCCATGATGTCGTCGGGGCGGCGCGACGCGGGCAGGTCGACGCTGACCGGGTGCCAGGTGGTGAACCAGCCGACCGTCCTCGACAAGTCGACTTCGGCGCCGGGCAGGTCCTCGCGGCCGTGGCCCTCGAGGTCGACCAGCAGCCGGTCGCCGCCGGTCCACCGGGTGAGCGCCATGCCGAGCGCGGCGAGGAGCACCTCGTTGATCCGCGTGCCGTACACGGTGGGCACCTTGCGCAGCAAGGCTTCCGTGGCCACCTTGTCCAGCGACACGGTGACCATGCTCGTGTCGGCGACGGTATTCGCGGACGACTCGTGGTCGACCGGGAACTCCTGGCTCGGTGAGATCGCTGACCAGTAAGGTTTCTCGGCCGAGAAGTCCGCTGTGGACAGTCGGTCCGCCCACTGCGCGAACGAGATCGTCTCCGGCAGCGAGACCGGCCGGCCTGCCGCGAGCTGCTCGTACGCCGTCTCGACGTCCGAGCGAATGATGGGCCACGACACCGTGTCGACCGACCAGTGATGCACGGCCAGCAGAACCTGCTCGCCTGCCACCAGCGCACGCAGCAGCGGACCGTTCGCGAGGCTCATGCTCTCGTGGAGCGCACGAGCGTCCGCCAGCGATCCCTCTGTGACCAGCACGGAGTCTTCACGAGGCGCGACATGCTGCCGCCACTCACCGTCCACAAGCGACACACGCAACCGCAGCGCGTCGTGGTGATCGACGACCGCGAGCAGCGCCCGCTCCAGCACGACGGGCCGCAAACCCTTGATGGTGAACAGGTCCCACTGGTTGTAGTGGTCGAGGTCGAGGTGCCCGGCGCCGTTGACCCACCACTTCTGGATCGGGGTCAGCGGGATGCCGTCCGTGCGGACCTCGGCGACCACCTTCCTGGCGGGCTTGGCGCCGTCCACGGCCGCGGCGAGTGCCGCGATCGTGGTGTGCCGGACGGCCAGGCGCGGCGTCAGCGCCAGCCCGGTCTTCTTGGCACGGGCCACGATCTGGATGGTCAGTATCGAGTCGCCGCCGAGCTGGTGGAAGTCGTCGTGCAGGCCGACCCTGCCGACGCCGAGCACGTCCGACCAGATCGCGGCCAGCGCCCGCTCGGTCGCGGTGCCCGGCGCGACGAACTCCGTCGCGAGCTCCGGGCGCAGCACCTCGGGTTCCGGCAGGCGGTCACGGTCGACCTTGCCCGCCGCCGTCAGCGGCAGCTCGTCGAGCACCACGATCACCGCGGGCACCATGTACTCGGGCAGCACCTCGGCGAGGTGTTCACGCAGGCCGGTCGCCGTGCCGACCACGTACCCGACCAGCCGCTTGTCGCCGGGGGTGTCCTCGCGGGCCACGACCACGGCCTCGGTGACCTCCGGGTGGGTCAGCAGCACGGCCTCGATCTCGCCCAGTTCGATGCGGTAGCCCCGGATCTTGACCTGGTTGTCGATGCGGCCGAGGAAGTCCAGCTCGCCGTCCGGCCGGACGCGGGCGAGGTCACCGGTGCGGTAGAACCGCGCGCCCGGTTCCCCGTTGAACGGGTCCGGCAGGAACTTCTCGGCGGTCAGGCCTGGCCGGTCCAGGTAGCCGCGTGCCACGCCGACGCCGCCGATGTACAGCTCACCGACCACGCCGACCGGAACCGGCTGCAGCTGGGCGTCCAGCACGTACATCTGCATGTTGGCGATGGGCACGCCGATCGGCACCGGCACCGACTGGTCGAAGTCCTCCGGTACACAGTGGACGGAGCAGCCGACGACCGTCTCGGTCGGCCCGTACTCGTTGATGATCCGCGCGCCCGGCGCGATCCGGCGCCATGCCGCGACCGTTTCCGGCTTGACCTCGTCCGCGCCGACCACGAAGGTCCGCACCGACGAGACCGCGCCGTCGGTCCCGATCAGCGATCGCAGTACGTCCAGGTGGCCAGGCGTGATCTTCAGCAGGCTGAAGTCACCCGGCGCGCACAGCCGGTCCGCGAGGGTCTCCATGCTGCGGTCCTCCGGCAGCAGGGTGACGCTCTTGCCGCCGATGAGCGGCAGGAAGAAGTTCGGGACCGACAGGTCGAACGCGATCGAGCCGAGCATGACCGCGCCGTCCGCGCCTTCGAGCCCGTAGCCGCCCTTCGCCCAGAGCAGGTAGTTGACCAGGCCTTCGTGCGTGACCAGCACACCCTTCGGCCGCCCCGTCGAGCCCGACGTGAACAGCGCGTACACGAGGTTCGACGGCTCCAAAGCGCGAGAAACCGGCGTGCGCGGTGCCTCGGCGATGCGTTCGGCGTCGTAGTCGACGCGTACGGTCAGCCCGCCGAAGTCCTCGCAGAGGCCCTCCTCGGTGATGAGCACGCCGGCCTTCGTGTCGTCCAACACGAACCGCCGCCGGTCGGCCGGATGCGCCGGGTCGAGCGGCACATACGCGCCACCGGTCTTGACCACCGCGAGCAACGCGACGAGCTTGTCCAGCCCGCCGGTCAGGCACACCCCGGTGAACGCCTCCGCCCCGACACCGTGATCCACGAGCACGTGGGCGAGCTGGTTGGCCCGCGCGTCGAGTTCGGCGTAGGTCAACCGGGACCCGTCGATGTCGACGACGGCCGTGGCCTCCGGAGTCGCCGCCACCTGCTGTTCGAACAGGTCAGGCAGGGTGGTGGCGGGCATCGGCATGGCGGTCTGGTTGTTCGCGGAGAGCACGAACTCCTGCTCGCCCTCGGGCAGGTAGGTGGCGAGCGCGTCGCCGAACGGGTCGGCGGCCATCGACTCCAGCACCGCGCGGTACATCTTGCCGAGGCGCTCGCGGTTGGCGGTGGTCACGTCCTGCGGGCGGCTGATCAGCGCGAGCAGCCCGGGGTGCGTGGTGACCGACAGCGGGAACTCGTTGGGGCTGTCGTCGATGCTGGTCTCGACATCGACCAGGTCGGTGTCGAGCACGTGGAAGTCGAGGTAGTTGAAGTAGACGTCCGCGAGCCGCTTGCCGCCCGCGTACTCGCGCTGCATCTCGCCGAGCGGGAAGCGGCGGTGCGGCCACATCCCGATTTCGGTGTCGAACACCTGGCGGACGAGTTCCATCCAGGTGCGAGCGCCCCGCTTGAACGGGAACGGGACCGTGTTGATGAACAGGCCGAACACCTTGTCCGCGCCGGCGATCTCGGGCCTGGTGTCGCAGATCAGGCCGGACGAGAACGCCTCCTCGCCGGTCAGCATGCTCATCACTTTGAGATGCGCCGCGTGCATCACGCTCTTGAGCGGCACGTCCGCGCGCTTGGCCAGTCCCTTCAGCCCGTCCTGCAGATCCGTGAACCAGACGTAGGTCTGCTGGATCGTGTCCTTTTCGGACCCGCCCCACGCGGTCGGCAGCGTGAACTTCGGGTGGTTCGTGACCATCGAGCGCCAGTAGTCACGGTCCTCGGTGGACTCCAGCGCGGAGCGCTCCAGCCGGACGAAGTCGGCGTAGCGGATCGACGGCAGCGCGGGCGGCTCGTACGGGACACCGTCGCGGAGCCCGGCGTAGCGGTCCAGCACCTCCATGATCATCGTGTTGAAGCTCCAGCCCTCGAGGATCGGGTGGAACTCGGTGAAGGTCAGCCACCAGCCGCCCTGATAGGCCCTGGTGAAGAAGCGGATGAGCGGAGGCTTGGCCAGGTCGAACATGTGGTTGCGCTCGGCCGCCATCATCTCGCGCAGCGCGGTTTCCTGGTCCGCGTCGGACAGGTAGGAGAAGTCGAGTGAGTCCACCTTGATCGACGCGCTCGGGTGCACGATCTGGATCGGCTCGGAGTAGCCGGTCAGGTCCATCGAGACGCGCAGGATCTCGTGCCGCGCGACCACCAGATCGACCGCGGCCTGGAACAGCTCGGCGGAAAACGGCTTGGGGTCGCGGATCCGGAACGAGGTGACGTTGTGGTAGTTACCGTCCACTTCGGACGACTGCATCTCGAACAGCATGCCGACCTGCACGCGGGACAGCGGGTACGCGTCGACCACGTCCGCGGGCAGTCGCTCCAGGTCGACCGGATTGAGCAGCTCGAACGGCTTGACCGGCGGCGCGTCGAGCCGGTCCGCGCTGCGCTCGCCGAGCGCGGCGACGAAGCGCGCGACCGTGCGGTGCTCGAACACATCGCGCACCGAGACGTCGAAACCGGCTTCACGCAAGGCACCGACCAAGGCGACCGCGCGGATCGAGTCGCCGCCCAGCTCGAAGAAGCTGTCGTGCACACCGATCACCGGCGCGCCAAGGACTTTCTGCCAGATCTCGGCCACATCGGACTCGACGCCCGCCTTAGGCGCGACGAACTCGGTCGCGGTCCGCGACTGCCGGCCTGGCGCGGGCAGCGCCCGGTAGTCGACCTTTCCGTTGCTGGTGACCGGAATCTGGTCGAGTTCCACGAAAGCGGCCGGGATCATGTACTCCGGCAACCGCGCCGACAGGAACGCGGCGAGATCCCCGACCGGGCCGTCTGCCAGCACATACGCGACCAGCTCCGCCCCGCCGGGACCATCCGTCCTGGCGTCGACGACCGCGGTCTGCACGGCCGGGTGCTCGGCGATGGCGTTCTCGACCTCACCGCGCTCGATGCGGTAGCCCCGGATCTTGACCTGGGTGTCCCGCCGTCCGACGAAGTCGAAGTCGCCACCGGGCAGCACCCGCGCGAGGTCACCCGTGCGATAAAGCCTGCTGTTCTCCGCGAACGGGTCCGGCACGAACTTCTCGGCGGTCAGGCCGGGCCGGTTGCGGTAGCCGCGAGCGACGCCGACACCGCCGACGTACACCTCGCCGATCACGCCCTGCGGCACCGGGCGCATGTTCTCGTCGAGCACGTACGCGGTGGTGTTCGGGATCGGCAGGCCGAGCGAGACGAGGTCCGCTTCGACCGGGCCGTCGACCTCGTGGCACGAGTTGCCGATGGTGATCTCGGTCGGCCCGTACTCGGACGCGACCCGCGCGCCGCTCCAGCGGTTGGCCAGCGTGTTCGTGAACGCGTCACCGGCCGCGATGACCATGCCCGCCAAGGAAGCGCGCTGGTCGGCGTCGAGCTGGGCGGACAGCAGTTCCAGGTGACCGGGCGCCATCTTGACGAAGCTCAACGGTCCCGCGGCGAGCAGCAGCGAGCCCAGGTCGGCCAGGTCGAAGCCGTCGGGCAGCAGGTTGACCGGGCGGCCCAGCATCAGGCTGGTGTAGAGGTTCGGCACCACCAGGTCGAACGCGACCGAGGAGAACAACGCGGTGCCGCCCTCGGCGGTCGCGTAGGTGTCGATCGTCCACAAGAGATAGTTGGACAGTCCTCTGTGGTTGATCAGCACACCCTTGGGCTTACCGGTCGTGCCCGAGGTGTAGATGATGTACGCGAGGTTGTCCGGGTCGACCTGCACATCCAGGTCGGACGAGTCGTACTCCGGGATGTCCGCCAGGAACTCGCGGTTGATCACGATGTCCGCGCCCGCGTCGCCGAGGATGTAGGCGAGCCGGTCGGCCGGGTGCGACGGGTCGAGCGGCACATACGCGCCACCGGTCTTGAGCACGGCGAGCAGCGCGGTCACCAGCTCCGGGCTCCGCTCCAGCTTCACGCCGACGACCGACTCCGGCCCGACCCCCAGTGATTGAAGATGACGGGCGAGGCGGTTGGCGTTGGCGTCGAGCTCACCGAAGGTCGTCTTCGAGGAGCCGGAGATGATCGCGACCGCTTCGGGATCCTTCCGTGCGCGGTCGGCGATCACCTCGTGCACCGCGGGCCAGGTCATGGGCTTGGCGGTGTCGTTGGCGGCGACGATGAGCCGGTGCAGCTCGTCGTCGGTGACGTACTCGGCAGCCGCGACCGAGATCTTCGGGTCGGCGGTGACGCTGGTGAGCAGCCGCTCGAAGTGCGCGGCGGTCCGCTCCACAGTGGACACGTCGAACAGGACGCTCGAGTACTCCAGTACCGCGTCCATCGCACCGTCCGGCGCGTCCGTGACCTGGAGGTTGAGATCGAACTTCGCCGTCTCCCAAGCGGTTTCGACCGCTTGGGCGGTGAGGCCGGGCAGCTCGAAGCCGCCGGATTCGGTGTTCTGGTAACCGAACATGACCTGTACCAAGGGGGTGCGGGACAGGTCACGCCCGGAGTCCAGCTTGTTGACCAGTTCTTCGAACGGCACGTCCTGGTGGTCGAAGCCGTCGAGCACGGCCAACCGGTTTTCGCCCAGCAGTGCGGCGAACGACTGGCCGTCCGTCCACTGTGCACGCATGACGAGCGTGTTGACGAAGAACCCGATCAGGTTCTGCACCTCGGGCAGCGCACGGCCGCCGACCGGCACGCCGACCGCGATGTCGCCGCGGCCGGTGTAGCGGCCGAGCAGGACCTGGAACGCGGTCAGCAGCACCACGAACGGCGTGGTCTCGTGCTCGGCCGCGAGCAGCCGCACGGAGTCGGCCAGCCCGGCGGGCAGGGTGAACCGCACCGCGCCGCCGTCCGAGGTGCGGATGGCGGGACGCGGCCGGTCCGTCGGCAGCTCCAGCGGCACGATCCCGGCGAGCCGCTTGGTCCAGTACTCGACCGAAGCCGCGGCCTCGCCGCTGTCGAACCGCGCACGCTGCCAGGCGGCGTAGTCCGCGTACTGGATCGGAAGCTCGGGCAGTGACGCCTTCTCGCCGGTCGACGCCTCCTGGTAGAACGCGCCGAGTTCCTTCCAGAACACCGATTCCGACCAGCCGTCGTAGGCGATGTGGTGAAAGACGGTGACCAGCAGGTGTTCCTCGGCCGACAAGCGGATGAGATGGAAGCGGGCGGGCGAGTCGAGCGCGACCGGTGTCGCGGCGAGCCGCTCCACCAGTTCGTCGGCGTCCTGCGGGCGCTCGGACAGGTCGGTGTACGCGAACGCCGCGCCGCCCTCCCCGATCACCTGCACCGGCTCGGTGCCGTCGAGCCGGTACCCCGTGCGCAGGATCTCGTGCCGCCGCACGACCTGCTGCCACGCGCGGTGCAGCGTGCCCGCGTCGAGCGGGCCACGCAGCCGCAGCACGGTCGGCACCAGGTTGTCGGTGGCGTTCTGCTCGACGCGGTCGAGGAACCACAACCGGCGCTGCCCGAACGAAAGCGGCAGGTCCTTGGCCCGGTCGGCCTTCGGGATCTTGGCCTTCGGCGCTTCGCGGCGCGCTCCGGCAAGCCGACGCTGCAGCAGCTTCTGCCGGAAAGCATCCATCTCGATAGTCATGGGTGTCAGCCTTCTTCTGTGAGAGCTTGCAGCTCGGCGTCGGAGAGTTGCGCGATCTCGTCGCGGATCTTCTGCTCGATCAGCGCGGCTATTTCGGCGATCGTCGGGTGCTCGAACACCGCGCGCAGCGGGATCGACAGCGCGAATCCGGATTCGATCCTGGACACCAGCTTCGCCGCGAGGATCGAGTTGCCGCCGAGGTGGAAGAAGTTCCGCTTGACGTCCACTTCGGAGTCCAGCTCGAGCAGCTCGGTCCAGACACCGGCCAGGTGCTCTTCGAGCTCGTCACGCGGTCCCGTGTGGACTGTCCCTGCCTCAGGCGGCTTCGGTAGCGCTGACCGGTCGACCTTCCCGTTGGCGTTCAACGGGATCCTGTCGATAGGGACGAACGACGCCGGTACCTGGTGGGCGGGCAGCACCTTCACGCAGTGGTCGCGCAGTGCTTCGAGGTCCACATCGGAATCGGACGCCACATACGCGACGAGACGCTTGGTGGCCCCGTCGCCCTCCGCGAGCACGAGCGCGTCGCGGATCTCGGGACGCGCGGTCAGCGCGGCGACGATCTCCGCCGGTTCGATCCGGTAGCCACGCAGCTTGATCTGGTCGTCGTTGCGGCCGAGGAACTCGACGTGCCCGTCCGCGCGCAGCCGCGCCCGGTCGCCGGTGCGGTAGAGCCGCGCACCGGGGGTGATCGAGAACGGGTCCGGCACGAAGCACCGGGCGGTGAGGCCGGGTTTGTTGAGGTAGCCGCGCGCGACACCGGCACCGCCGACGTACAGCTCACCCGGCACACCCAGCGGCGACGGGTTGCCGTGCTCGTCGAGCACGTACATCGTGGTGTTCGGGATCGGCCGTCCGATGGGGACGACCTCGCCGCGCTCGGCGCCGGTGATCGGGTACGTCGAGTTGGCCACCGAGATCTCGGTCGGGCCGTACTCGTTCAGCATCCGCGGCCCGTGCGGGCCGGCCAGGTCGAGCCAGCGGTCGAGCACCGAGGCCGGGAACGAGTCCGCGCCGACCGCGAGCATGCTCGCGATGTCGGCGGCCTCGTCAGGGGAAAGCTGGTCGCACAACAGGTCCAGGTGCCCCGGGGTGAGCTTGATGAACGTGAACGGCCCCGCCTCGGTGAGCAGCCTGCCGAGCTGCGTCGGTTCGAAGTCCGGCGGCAGCAGGTGCACCGGCTGGCCCATCACCAGCGCGGTGTAGAGGTCGGGCACGACCATGTCGTACGCGGTCGACGAGAACAGCGGCGTGCCACCGGACCCGGCGCCCGCGTAACCTTCGACCGTCCACATCAGATAGTTCTGCAGCCCGCGGTGGTCGACCAGCACGCCCTTGGGGCGGCCGGTGGAGCCGGAGGTGTACATGACGTACGCCAGGGTGTCCAGGTCGGTGCGGCCCCACGGCAGCGGCGGCCGCGCTTCGAGACTCCGCCGGGTGGCGAGGTCGTCGAGGTACAACGGCGTCGCGTCGGCGGTGGCCAGCGCGTCGGCATGCTGCGTGTGCGTCAATACGTAGCGGGCGCCAGCATCACCGACCACATAGGACAGACGATCGGCCGGGAACGCCGGGTCCAGCGGGACATACGCGGCACCGGCCTTCCAAATGCCCAGGAACGACACGACCAGGTCGATGCTGCGGTCGAGGCAGACACCGACCACGGTCTCCGGTCCGGCGCCGAGCGCGACGAGTCCGGCGGCGAGCTTGCTCGCCTGCTCGTCCAATTCCGCGTAGGTCAGGGACTTCTCGCCTGCCACGAGCGCGACGGCGTTCGGGGTCCTGGCCGCCTGCGCGGCGAACAGGTCCGGGATCGCCACCGGCGGCCGGGTGGCCGTGCGGTCGTTCCAGGCGGTGAGCACGGTCGACCGTTCGCGCGGTGGCAGGATCTCCAGGTCCGAGATCCTGCCACCGGCATGGGCCGCGATGCTGGAGAGCAGCTTGACGTAGTGCTCGGCGAACCGGTGCACGGTGACCGGGTCGAAGAGCGCGGTCGAGTACTCCAGCACCGCCGAGCATTGCCCGCTGGGCAGGATTTCGACGGTCAGGTTCAGCTCGGCCTTCGAGCCGCGCCACGCGTCGAGCAGCATCCAGACCTCGGACGGGTCCTCGGTCGCCGCGGTGACGCCCGAGTCGTGCAGGTCGAACAGCACCTGTGCCAACGGGTTCCGCGACAGGTCGCGGTCCGGCAGCAGCTCGCCGACCAGCTTGTCGAACGGGACCTCCTGCGCGGCCTGCGCGTCACGCGCGGTGTCGCGGACCCGGTCGACCAGGTCGAGGAAGGTCGGGTCGCCGGTGGTGTCGCAACGCAACACGACGGTGTTGAGGAAACAGCCGACGATCCCGGCGACCTCGTCACGCAGCCGCCCGGCGACCGGCGTGCCGACGGGGATGTCGGTCTGGCCGCTGTACCGGGAAAGCAACGCGACGTAAGCCGCGAGCAGGGTCATGTAGGGCGTCGCGCCACGCTGTTTGCCCAGGCTGACCACGGCCCTGGTGACATGCGCCGGCACGCTGAAGCTGAACGCGGCGCCGCGCGGGTCGCGCACCGGTGGGTGCGGCCGGTCGGTCGGCAGGTCGAGCCTGGGCAGGTCGGCGAGGTGCGTGCGCCAGTAGTCGAGCTGGTCGTTGAGCGCGCCGCTGGCTTCGCGTTCCCGTTGCCAGGCGGCGAAATCCGCGTACTGGACGGCCATCGGGGGCAGCTGCGGCTCGCGGCCTTCGGTGTGCGCGGCCCACAGCTCGTCGAACTCGCGGCGGAGGTTGACCACCGACCAGCCGTCGCACGCGATGTGGTGCACGGTGATGACCAGCAGCGGGCCCTGGCCGTCGCCCTCGGCGAGCAGCGCACGCCAGACCGGGCCGCGCGTCAGGTCGAACCCGCGCGCGAAGTGGGCCGCGACGGCGGCGGCCTGCTCGTGCGGACGGGTCTTGACCAGCGTGAGGTCGATCGCCTGGTCCTCGTCGATCTGCTGCACCGGGCGGCCGTCGACCACCGGGTACCGCGTGCGCAGGATCTCGTGCCGGGCCGCCAGGTCGCTCAGCACGGCGTTGACCTTGCGGCGGTTCGCGCTCGGGTCCAGCCGGATCGCGATCGGCATCGTGTACTCGGGGCTCGACGGGTTGAGCTGGTCGAGGATCCAGAGTTGCTGCTGGGAAAAGGAAAGCGGCAGCTCACCGGTACGCGCGACCGGCTTGATGGCGTTGTCGTCGTCACCGATGAGCTTCGCCTGCGCGGCCGGGGTCGACGCGGTGAACAGCTGCCGCACCGGCAGCCGCCGCCCTGACAACGCGCGGAGCTTGGCCGCGACCCGGATGAGCAGCAGCGAATAGCCGCCGAGCTGGAAGAAGTCGTCGTCGAGCCCGATGCGCTCGATGCCGAGCACCTCCGACCAGGCCTGCACGACCAGGTGCTCGAACGGCGTGCGCGGCGCGCGGTGGGGCGGACGGCGGACGTCGCTGGTGAGCGTCAGCGCGGCCCGGTCGACCTTGCCGTTGCTCGTGAGCGGCAGCTCGTCGAGGTTCTGGAACACCGACGGCAGATACGACTCTGGCAGCCGGGCGCGCAGGTATTTCCGCAGCGTGTCGGCGTCGGGGGTGCCAACGACACTGGCTACGAGGCGCACGTTGCCGCCGCCGTCGGCGACCGGGATCACGGCCGCCGCACGAACCTCGGGGTGGCAGGCGAGCACGGCTTCGATCTCTTCCGGCTCCACGCGGACACCGCTGATCTTGACCTGGTTGTCGACGCGGCCGACGAACTCGATGCCACCGTCGGGGAGAACCCTGGCGAGGTCACCGGTGCGGTACCAGCGTTCGCCGTTCTCGGCCGGGATGAACTTCTCCGCGGTGAGGGCGGGCGCGCCGAGGTAGCCGCGAGCGAGACCCGGTCCACCGAGGTGGATTTCGCCGGTGCCACCGGGCTTCACGGGCTGGCCGTCATCGAGCACGGCGAGCTTGACGTTCTCCAGCGGCGCGCCGAGCGGCACCGCGCCGGAGGAGCCGCGGACGTACTGGTGCTCGGTCGCGCCGATCGCGCATTCGGCTGGGCCGTAGACGTTCCACACCTCGGTCTGGAAGACCTCGTAGGCGCGGTCGCAGAGGTCGGCGTGCAGCGCCTCGCCCGCGGAAGTCAGCCAGCGCAACCGTTTGACATCGGCGCTGCCCGGCTCGTCGAGCAGCACCCGCAGCATCGACGGGACCAGCTCGAGCGCGGTGATGCGCTCGTCGGCGAGCAGCCTCGCCAGCGCGGCCGGGTCCTGCTCGGTGCCGTCCGGCGCGATCACCACGGTGCCACCGGCGACCAGCATCACCAGCAGCTGGAAGACCGCGGGGTCGAAGCCGACCCTGGTGGCCTGCAGCAGCCGGTCGCCGGGGCCGAGGTTGTGCCCGTGCACCGCCGCGAGCAGCCGGTTCTCCAGCCCGCGGTGCGTGTTGACCACGCCCTTCGGCGTCCCGGTCGAGCCGGAGGTGTACACGACGTAGGCCGCGTTGTCGCCGCTGATGTCGCGGGCGGGCGGGGTGGCGGACCCGTCGGATTCGACGGTGGTGAGGGTGATGCTCGTGCCGGCCGCCATCGCTTCGCGGCGCTCGGCCGGATAGCGCGGGTCGATCAGCACGAACGTGCCGCCGGCCTTGAGCACCGCCAGCATGGCGATCACCAGGTCCGCCGACCGCGGCAGGCAGATCGAAACCGCCTGCTCGGTGGCCAGGCCGAGCTCGTTCGCGAGCCGGTTGGCGCGCGTGTCGAGTTCGGCGTAGGTGAGGCTCTGCCGCTGATCGGTCACCGCGGTGGCGTGCGGCGTTCTCGCCACCTGCTCTTCGAACAGGTCCGCCACGGTCATGGCTTCACACCCTGGTCCATCCGCTTGCGCAGGCTCAGCGGCCGCATGTCGGTCCAGACGGTCTCGATGTGCGCGAGGCACTCCTCTTTGCTGCCCTCGGTGCCCTCGCCGCGCCAGCCGGCCGGGAGGTCACGGGCGGCGGGCCAGATCGAGTACTGCTCTTCGTGGTTCAGCACGACGCGGTAAGACATTTCAAAGCTCCTTAGTTGTTTCACCACAGAGGTCGAGGTCGAGGGTCATGCACCGGATGCCGCCGCCCGCCTTGATGAACTCGCCGACCGGGGAGATCAGCAGCTCGAAACCCCACGCTTCGAGCTGCCTGCCCACGCGGGCCGGGCAGTCGGACATCACGATGGTCTTGCCGATGACCACGGAGTTGACGCAGAACGTCATCGCCTCTTCGACACTGACGACCAGCGGTTCCTCGATGAGGTCGTGCAAGCGTTTGCGGCTGGCCTCGTCCCAGGCGTCCGGCGAGACGATCGCGCGGCGGTCGTCGAGCGGGCAGACCGACATGTCCAGGTGATAGAAGCGCGGGTCGACGAGCTTGACCGGCACGACCTCCCTGCCGAAAGCCTTGGCGAGTCCCGCATGTGCCGCCTGAGTGGTGCGGACGCCGTAGCCGCCGAGCAGCTTGTCGCCGAACGCGAGCACGTCGCCGCCTTCGAGATAGGCGCCTTCGGGCCAGTCGGTGCTGGGGATCTCGGTCCAGCCGTTGCGGGACAGCCAGTCCGCACCGAGGCGGGCCTCACCGTGCCTGTCCTGCGTGCTGAAGCGAGAGGTGAGGAACCTGCCGCCGCTGACGATCGCGGTGTCGGTCGGGAAGACCATGTCCGGCCAGTCGGGGTCGGACGGTGCACTGTGGACGGTCCCGCCCGCCTTCATCAGGTTCAGCGCGAGATCGCTCCACTCCTGCCGGGTCTTGTCAGGGTCCGGTTGGTCCTTTGTGGACATCCAAGGATTGATCTCGAAGGCGACCTTGAAATGCTCGGGGTCCCGGAGCAGGAACGGCCGCTGTGCCGCCTGCGGGATCACGCGAGCACCCGCGACTGCGAGCTGCTGCGGATCTGCCGCGACTTGCGCAGGTCACGGGTGACCAGCACCTTCTTCAGCCAGCGGTCGGTGCCGTCGTGGCTGGCCACGAACGGACGGCGGCCGTGCACAGCGCGGTAGTTGTCGATGAAGCCGATCTCGCCGGACTCCAGTATCAGGTCGTCGAGCACCTCGTCCAGCGCGACGATCACGGTCTTGAGCGCGCGGCTGGCGTCGGAGTCACCCTCGACGGCGTCCATGTAGTAGGGGTCGATCCGGAAGTACGGCTTGTCCCGGTCACCGAACAGCACCGGCGACGGCTTGGTGTGCTCGGCGATGTCACTGACACTGTTCATGCTCTTGACGCGCAGGTGCTCGTCATCGGGCCGGATCAGGAACCGCGGCTCGAACAGCACGTCCGCGACCTCCTTGGGCAGCGTGATGGCCGCGGCGCTCGCGAAGGTGGTCGGCACCTTGGTGTGATTGCGCATGGCCATCAGGCAGAGGTAGTCACAGCGGTAGGGGTGGAACCCGTCCTCGGTGTGCCACTCCAGGTTCGCCGTGCTGCCATGCCCGCTCTGCGCGAACTCCTCCCCCTTGACCGGCAGCACATCGTGGATCAACCTGCCCGCCTGCAACGTCGACCACCCGAACGGCTCACCGAGCAACGACGCGCACAACACGAAGAACGTCTCCTCGCGAACGGTGCTGGCGGGGTCGTTTTGGGCGGACCAGTGCGAAGGCGTCGGCCCGATGCCTTCGTCGTCGACATGGAAGCCCCGCACGACAACACCGGCGTTCCGTTCGCACAGCTGGAATTCCCGGAGGAACCCGACAAGACCGGAGGGCAGGTTCGCGGCCAAAGTACCGGCACGGAACAGGAATTCAGGATCATCCGCCGACGCATAGGTGGCCCGGACCTCATCGACCAGCCCGTCGATCGCGACCCGCTCGTCCTCGCTCAGTTCATACACGCCGACATCGGCGGGAAATTTCTTGACTCCCATGGCAATCCGTTTCCTCCATGTCCGATCGATACGACCAAGACTCGCCCCAGGCCCCCGGTTAGCCAATCGGCCCCGCGACGGTTTTCCGGCCCTTCTCCTCCCTCCGGCGGAGACCCACCCACCCAGTCGTGAGTGGTACGGGGCCGGGGGTCAGAGCCCAACCCACACACACACCCCCCCCA
>NZ_JBHWEB010000115.1:0-30032 GCF_042734395.1 Amycolatopsis sp. NPDC059657
TTCACCCACAACATCCCCCCCCCCCCGCCCATCACCACCACCCACTCCACTACCCTACCGACCGGCCGGCGGGCGGGGATACCCCCCCCCCCCCAAACCCTCACGCCCCCCACTCGACGAGTTGGACGATCACCCCGTTCGGGTCGGTGACCTGGAAGAGCTTTTCGCCCCAAGGCTCTTCGCGCAGCGCCATGGTGATGGCGACGCCCTCGTCGCGAAGCCTGCGCTCCTCGTCTTCGATGCCCGTGACGACGAGCGCGACGATGAGCCCGGCCGCGTGCTGGTCACGGAAGCCTTCCGGGAGCACCTCGATCCCCCGCCGCAGGAAGATCACGTCCATCGCCGCGTCGTCCCGCGTCAGCGAGGCGAACCCTTCCGCGGCCATCTGCTCACGGAAGCCGAAGTGCCGAGTCATGAACGCGCTCGAAGCCGGCACGTCGTCGACGTTCAGGGAGATGGCCGAAGCTGTGACCTGCAAGTAAGTCCCTCTCAAGAGCGAATCTAAAACTTCGTACGATGTACAGAGTACCTAGTACGAGGTTTCTGCGCAAGGATGGAGCCCATGCCGATCGACCGCAGCAGTGCCGGCGACCCCGCACGCACCCTCGAACTGCTCTGGCGCGAGCCGGGCCACCGGCCGGCCGCGCGCGGGCCGAAGCAGGGCAAGACCGTCGACGAGGTGGTCGAGGCCGCCATCGAGCTGGCCGACAAGACCGGCATCGAGGCCGTCACCATGCGCCGGGTCGCCGAGGCGGTCGGCGTCGCGCCGATGTCGCTCTACACCTACGTCCCCGGCAAGGCCGAGCTGCTCGACCTGATGCTCGACCTCGTCTATCAGCGGATGCCACGTGCCGCGCACGACGGGAAGTCGTGGCGTGAGCGAGTGCGCGCGGTCGCCGAGGAGAACCGCGCGCTGTACGAGCGGCACCCGTGGGTGGCGAATGTCTCAACCATCCGCCCGCCGCTCGGTCCCGGCCTGATGGCGAAGTACGACCACGAGCTCCAGGCCTTCGACGGCACGCCACTCGACGAGGTCGAGACCGACGCCGCGCTGACCTACGTGCTGTCGTTCGTGAACTCCGCCTCGCGCGCGGCGGCCGAGCAGAAGAGTTCCCAGCTCGACGGCCTGCTGGGCGACGACGAATGGTGGGCGGCCAATGAACCCTTGCTCACCAGGGTCTTCGACGCCGAGGCCCACCCGACGGCCGCGCGGATCGGGTCGGCGGCGGGTGCGGCGCACCAGTCCTCCTACAACGCCGAGCACGCCTACGGATTCGGACTCGACCGGGTGATCGACGGGCTCGGCGTGCTCATCGAAGGGCGCGCTCACTGAATACTCATAAGCACCGAATAGAGTGATCGGAAGGGGCTGGCGCTAACGCAGGGGTGGAGTTCTGGATGCGGGTGAAGACCAAGGTGCGGTTCGCCGTCCCCGCGGCGGTGCTACTGGCCGCCGGGTGCGCGACGGCGCAGAGCAGCGCGCCCGCGATGACGGTGCCGCTGACCGGCACCCAGCAGGCCTCGCTGACCGCGGGCGCCGTGTCGACCGTGCGCATCCCCGCCGCCAGCTCCGCGTTCCGCGCGCGTGACGCGAAGGTCTACCTCCCGCCGGGCTATGGCGCCGGATCGGCCAAACCTCCGGTGCTGGTGCTGCTTTCCGGTGTGCCTGGCGATGTCGCCGACTGGTTCGACGACGGCGAGGTCGTCCAGGCGCTCGACGAGTACGCCACCGAGCACAACGGGCGGATGCCCGTGATCGTCGCGCCGGACGACACCGGTGTCGACGACGAAGACCTGCTCTGCATGGACAGCCCGCTCGGCAACGTCGACGCGTACCTCAGCCAGGACGTGCCCGCCTGGGTCAACGCGCACCTGCGCGTCGACGGCAACACGCGCAACTGGGCCGTCGCCGGTGTCTCCTACGGCGGCACGTGCGCGTTCGAACTCGCCGTGCGGCATCCCAAGCTGTACCCGACTTTCCTCGACTTCTCCGGCGAGGACCGGCCGATGCGCGAGACCAGGGAAGCCGCCATCGACGAGGTCTTCAACGGTGACGAAGCCGCCTACGACCGCCAGGACCCGCTGAAGATCCTGGAAACCAAGAAGTTTCCCGAATCGGCGGGCGTCTTCGCGGCGGGCGATGACGACGAACCGTTCACCAGCCAGATGCCGAACGCCGTCGACGCCGCGGAGAAGGCGGGCATGCAGGTGAAGTCGATGGTCGTGCCCGGCGGGCACGACTGGGACACCTGGAGCACCGCGTTCCGCGACTCGCTGCCGTTCCTGAACGAGCGGATGGGCCTGGAAGCGGGTAACCCGTGATCGCCGACCCGGTGCTGCCCAACGAGATCACCGACCGCGCCCGCCAGCTCGGGCCGCTGGAGTCGCCCCTGATCTGGCTCACCGCCGCGGCGTGGACGGTCGCCGCGATCACGGTCGCCGTGTGCCTGTGGCGCAACCGCCGTGTCCGCCGCTGGAGCCTGACGGGCGCCGGAGTCTTCTTCCTGGTCGCCGCGATCACCGCGGTCAACACCTACGTCGGTTACGTCCGCACCCCCGACGACCTCGGCAAGCTGCTCCAGAAGGGCGGCGGCGTCCTCAACGCGGCAGGCCGCTTCCTCGACGACGGCAAGAACGACCCCGAGGCACCGAGCCCCGTGCCCGGCGCCAACGTCAGCCCGCCGGGTGCCCCGCCGAAGAAGGGCGAGGCGCGCACCGAGACGGTCACCCTCGCCGACCCGCCCAACAAGATCCCGGCGGGCCAGAATCTCGTACTGCTGCCGCCCGGCTACTTCGACCCGGAGAACGCCGGCCGCCGCTACCCGGTCGTCTACCTGGTGCACGGCTACCCGTTCGGCGGCCCCCGCGACTGGCTCACCTCCGGCGACGCACCCGGCAGCCTCGACTCGCTCGGCAAGGCGAAACTGATCTCGCCGATGATCGTGGTCAGCGTCGACATGACCGCGGGGCAGCCCAGCCAGGACTGGGAAGGCCTGAACATCCCCGGCGGCCCCCAGCTGGAGAACTACCTGGCGAACACGGTCGTCCCTGCCATCGACCAGCGCTACCGCACGGTCAACGACCGCAGCGGCCGCGCGCTGGGCGGCATGTCCGGCGGCGGCTTCGCGGCGCTGAACATCGGCCTGCACCACGTCCAGCAGTTCGGCACGCTGGTCATCGCGCTGCCGTACGACGACCTGAACAACTCGATCAGCGTGCTCGGCGGCGACCAGGCGGCCATTCGCGCGGACACGCCCCGGCAGTATCTGCCGACCATGGACTTCCCCGCCCCGGTCGCGGTGATGCTCGCGGTCGGCTCGGGCGCACCGACGGACGTGACGACGGCCAAGCGCATCGCGGACGCCTTGCACGCCCGCGGGCAGGAAGCCGTGGTGCACGTGGAGCGCGGCTTCAACCACACCTGGCACACGGCCCGCGCGACTTTGCCGTACCTGCTCGTGTTCGCGGACCGGCATTTCCACTCCCCCGGTTCCGCAGCGGGCCCCTCGACTCCCTAAGCCCCGGGGAACTCCTCGCCTCGCGCAAGCTTCCGCTGGCCAAGGACTCGTGAGTGTTGCCGACGGTTATTGTGCGGAAAGCCAAATGTGGCTGGGTGAGGCGCGCACTGAAGCCTCGGGTGGGTGTGAAGCGAGGGGACCTTTGGGTGCGTAGTACGCACTCGGGGGCACCCTCGCTTCACGATGGGTTCTGGCGGAGTCCGCGACCCCCGCGTCGCAGCGCACACCCCCTACGCGAACCATGGGGCGGGTTGAACGGGTTGAACGGGGCGTTTGTGTCGCTCAGCGTTGTGAACGCGGCGTTCATTCCTTCAACCGCCCCGGGAGGGCGACTTTGCCGGGACCCCGGCACGCCGTAAGGGCCTTCGCCTGCCGCGCCCCACGGCTGACGAAGGCCCTCACGTCCCCTCCTCTTACTTGACGGTCAGGCGGTACTCGACGCCGCCCACGTCGACGCCCTGCCCGTCCGTCTGGTTCACCCGGACCACGAACTGCCCGCCCGCCGCGGCCGCGCCCGCGGTGAAGACGATCTTGGTCGGGATGCGTTCACGGCTCTTCAGCACCAGGCCGTCGATGCGGGCGAACTTGCCGTCCACGATCTCCACCGTCGTGTCACCCGCCGGCCGCACGCCGACGCCGCGCTGGCCTGCCTGCTTCCACCTGGCCGCCAGCTCGGGGCCGAGGTCGACGACGATCCTTCCGGGACCCACGAAGGGTTTCCCGTCCGCCGCCAGCACGAGGTTGGTCTTGAAGTCGCCTTCGCGCCACGGGTTGCCGACCATGAACGGCTCCGGCTGCGGCTGCAACTGGGGCAGCTCGACGGTGTTCACGTTGTGCCAGCCGATGTTGTTGTTATTGCGGGTGTTGGTCAGCGTGTTGGGGCCCTCGGCCGTCGTCATCGTGTCGGCCGCGGAGTCCCATCTGGCCAGCAGGCAGTAGTGACCGGGGCCGGGCACGCCGTTCCACGGCAGCACCAGCTCGGTCCCGCCGGGCGGCACCGTCACGCCGTACGCGTCGGTGATCTTGGTCCAGTCGTCGAAGGGGTCCGCGTCGCCGCCCCAGTTCGCCGCGCCGCCCATGGCCGTGTAGTACAGCCGCAGCGTGCCGTTGACGTCGGTCTCCGCGCCCGCCTTGCGGTTGAGCTTGACGTGCACCCAGTTCAGCTGGCCGACGATCGGGTTGTGGTCGACGGCGCAGCCCGCGTCCCATGGCGGGCAGACCCAGATGTCCGGGCTGGACCAGACAGCGCCCGCGCTGGGCTCCGCGCCCGCCACGTCGGCTGCGTTGTCCTTGATGAACACGTCACGGTACGAGGGCGTCGCCGACGCCGGGACCGCGCCCAGCAGCATTGCCGCGAGCGCGGCCACGAACACGGCGGACCGCCGCCGCTGAAGACTTCGCATGATCGGTTCCCCTTCGCTGTGGATCGGTTGCCGGTCAAGCCTCGGCTCGGCTGGTTGTGAAGCGGTTGTCGTCCGGTTGGCCGTTTTCGCACCTCTCGCGCGTGGATACGCTCGCTCCACCATGGGAAGCGAGCTGCGCGTACTCGGCCCGGTCGAGGCGGTCGGCCCCGCCGGGCCCTGCGTGCTGCACGGCGCCCGCCAGCGCGCGGTGCTCGGCGTGCTCGCGCTGCACGCGGGCAGCGTCGTGCCCAGCAGCAGGCTGGTGGACATGCTCTGGGGCGAGGACCCTCCGCGCACGGCCGTCAAGACGCTGCACAGCCATGTCGCGCGGATCCGTCAGGCACTCGACGCCTGCGGGTTCGGCCAGGTGCTGCACACCCGCAATCCCGGTTACCTGCTCGCCGTCGACCCGGACACGGTCGACGCGCTGCTGTTCGAGCGCCGCGTCCGCGAGGCCAAAAAGGACCCCAGCCTGGAGAGCGCGGCCTCGGCGCTGCGCTCGGCGATGACGCTCTGGCGTGGTGACGCCTTCGCCGACACCGCGCTAGCCGGCTGGGCCAGCCGCGAAATCGACCGGCTGCACGAGCTGAGGCTGTCCGCCATTGAAGATCTCTGGGACGCCGAGCTGCGACTGGGAAACCACGAGGACGCCGCCCGTGAGCTCGCCAGGCTGCAGGCCGAGTACCCGGCACGCGAACGCCTCGCCGCCGCGCACATGCTCGCCCTGTACCGCTGCGGCCGCTACACCGACGCGCTGGAAACGTTCGGCGTCGTCCGCCAGCGGCTCGCCGAAGAGCTGGGTGTCGATCCTGGACCGGAGCTGATCGCGCTGCACACCGCGATCCTGCGCCGCGATCCCGACCTCGAACCCGGGCAGGCGACGACCGGGGTGCCCGCCCAGATTCCGGCCAGGGTCGGCCATTTCACCGGCCGCGACACCGAACTGGCCGGGCTGGACCGGCTGCTCGACGAGCCCGAACGCCCGATCGTCGTCGTCTCCGGCGCGGCGGGCATGGGCAAGACCGCGCTCGCCGTCCAGTGGGCGCACCGGATCGCGGGCCGGTTCCCCGGCGGCAGGCTGTTCCTCGACCTGCGCGGGCACGACCCGCGCCGCGCGATGTCCGCCGCGGACGCGCTCGCGCATCTGCTGCGCAGCCTCGACCTGCCCGACGAGCGCATTCCCGGCGACCTCACCGAGCGCGCCGGGCTCTACCGCTCGCTGCTGCACAACCGGCGCTGCGCCATCGTGATCGACAACGCGGGCGACGTCGAGCAGGTGCTGCCGCTGATCCCCGGCACCGATCAGGCGCTGCTGGTGATCACGAGCAGGCAGGCGCTCGCCGCGCTCGGCAGCAGGCACGCGGTGCACCCGATCGCGCTGGATTCGTTCTCCCACGCGGAATCGGTGGCGCTGCTGACCCGGGTGCTCGGCGCCGAGCGGGTGGCACGCGAGCCGGGACCGACCGCGCGGCTGGCGCACCTGTGCGGCGGGATGCCACTCGCGCTGCGCATCGCCGCGGCCAGGCTCGCCGGCGACCCTCGCCGGTCGATCGCGGAACTCGCCGCCGAGCTGGCGGGTGCGGGCAGGCTCGACAACCTCGCGGTGGAAGGCGATTCGCGGACGGTACGCACCGTACTCGCCAGCGCGTACCAGCCGCTGAGCCCTGACCAGATGACCTTGTTCCGCAGGCTCGGGCTCGTGCCGGGCGCGACGTTCAGCACCTCGCTCGGCGCGGCGATCTGCGCGATGCCGGTCGCACTCGCACGGTCGGCCGCCGCCGAGCTGAGCACCGCGCACCTGATGACCCCCGCAGGCGCGGACCGGTTCCGCTTCCACGACCTGATCCGCGAATTCGCCCGCCAGTGCGCGAGCACCGACGAGGCACCGGACGCGCTGGCCGAAGCGGGCGACCGGCTCGTCGACTGGTACCTCTGCGTCGCCGCCGCGGCCAACAAGGCCATCGACCCCAACCGCGACCTGGTCGACCCCGAGCCGGTGCACCCGGTGACCGACCTGCCGTTCGAGCCGGAACGGCACGCGGCGCTGGCGTTCCTCGACGCCGAGCGCGACAACCTGCTGCCCGTGGTCCGCTACGCGCGCGAGCGCGGCAGCCTCGCCGCGACCTGGCAGCTCACCTACCTGCTGACCAGCTTCTACGACACCACCGGCCATTGGCAGGAGCGGGTCGAGCTGTGCCGCGAAGGCGCCGCCGCGGCCACCGAACTCGGCGACCCGCTCGCCGAGAGCGAGATGCTGCGCGCGCTCGGCGTGTCCTACTTCATGACCAGGCGGCTCACGGATGCCCTGGCCACCAACGCTTTGGCGCTGCGCACCGTCCAGGCGGCCGGTGACCTCGACGGCGAGGGCCACGTCTACAACAACACCGCCAACGCCTACGCCGAGCTGCGCCGGTTCGACGAGGCGATCGTCGCGCACAAGCTCGCCGTCGCGCGCTGCGCCACCGCCGAGAACCACCTCGGCCGCGCGCTGTCGCAACGCAACCTCGGCCACACCTACATCCAGATGGGCCGCGCCGCCGAAAGCCTCGCCCCGCTCACCGACGCGCTGACCACGTTCCGCAAGCTCGGCAACGCCAGGCTCGAAGCGGCCACTTTGGACACACTCGGCGAGGCCTACCTCGAACTAGGCGATCACGCCGCCGCGCTCACCCATCTCGGCGAGGCACTCGACGGCAGCCGCTCGATCGGTGACCGCTGGCAGGAATGGGAATCACTGCTCCACACCGGTCTCGTCCACTTGGGACTGGAAGACTTCGCCGCCGCGCTGGCCGACTTCGAGCAGGCGTTGCTGATCAGCCGTGACGTCGGCGACCGGCACGGCGAAGCGTCCGCGCTCGGCCAGCTCGGCCGGGCTCAACTCGGGGCCGGAAACCTCGACGCGGCACGGGAAAACCTCGAACTGGCACTGTCCGTGCGCACGGTCGTGCCTGACCCCTACGAAGAGGCCCGGCTGCACCGCGATCTGGCCGAGCTGGCGGACCGTCAAGAGAGGGCGGCCGCCGCGTCCACCCACCGGGCCAGGGCCCGCTCCCTGTTCCGGCAGGCGAACGCGACGGCCGAAGCCGAAGCCGTCAACGCCACGGCTTGATGGTCACGACCGTCCGCCTCATCCCGAGCTTTCCGCCGGCGGGCTGGAAGAACTCGATCTCGAACTTCACCTCACGATCGATCGGCAGCAGCTGCACTTTCGCCTTCGTCAACGGCTGGCCCGCCTGCAGCGTGAGCACCGCGTCCCGCACCGGCACGTAACCCACCGGGCCGCCCGGTCCTTCGACCGTCCGGTAGTGGACGGTCATCGTCTGCGAGCCGTTCGCGGTGGCCTGCGCGCCACCGAAGCCGAACCCGTACACCGGCACTTCGCAGTACTTCCAGCAGATCTTGCCGTCAGGAGCGACCACCACCGCGTCCGGCGCCGGTTTCGCGTCGTCGTCGTTCACCGCGTTAGGCACCCGGTCCTCGGCGACGATCAACCCGGACGGCTCGAACAGCTCGACCCAGAACGCCTCGTTCTGCTCGGGCAGGAAGTCCTGGTTCACGGCGACGTCGACGTACTTGGTCTCCAGCGAGTCCTTCCAGGACAGCTCACCCGTCAGCGGCATCGACGGGTCGGCGCCGTAGTCACTGCCGTTGTCCGCGCTGAACTCGGGGAAGACCCCGTGCGCCTTGCCGTCGACCACGCGGTACCGGACCGTGCCGGTCGCCGTGCACCCCGCGGGCGCGGTGACCGTCACGGGGATCCGGTACTTGCGCGGTGTGAGCCCCGACCCCTCCGGCTGCGCCTGCCACTGCGCGCTCACCGTCGCCGCCGGGCACGGCGCGGGCTCCTCCGCCTGACCGACCGAAGCCGAGGCGAACCCGCCTGCCGCCATCAGCAGCACCCCGACCAGTGCGCGCACCTTCGCTCTCATCGACACCCCCGTGCGTGATGCGCGGCGCACCCCGCGCCCCGCTGAGTCCTGGGTAACGCATCCCGGTTGTCATTCGGTTGTGAGCACGATCGAAGACGCCAGGGGTCGTGAGTGTTCAGACCGGTTAGAACCGGCCGTACCACTCACGACGCGTTCATGTGTCCAGCCGACGAGAGGGGCGACTTTGCCAGTGTGCCGACATAAAGCGAGGGTGCCCCCGGGTGCGTGTTAAGCACCTGGGGGCACCCTCGCGTCAAAGCTGGAACCCAAGCTAGTCCTTGGGCTTGTCTTCCTTGGCGTCCTCGTCCTTCGGCGCCTCGGGCACCGCGGGCAGCAGCGCGTCGAGCGCCGCGCCGGTGAGCCTGCGGAACGAGCGGCGCGGGCGGTCACGGTCGAGCACCGCGACCTCCAGCTTGATCGGGTCCGCCTCGACCTTGCCGTTGGTGGTGACCGACCGCAGCGCGGTGACCGCGATGCCGACCGCGGGGCCGAGGTCGAGCTCGGCCTCGTAGGCTTCCTTCATCTTGGTGGAGATCGCCTCCGCCTGGCCGCCCATCACCACGAACTGCGGCTCGTCGAAGATCGAACCGTCGTAGGTCAGCCGGTAGAGCTGGTCCTCGGCGGACGAAGCGCCGACCTCGGCGACACAGATCTCCACCTCGAACGGCTTGAGCTGCTCGGTGAAGATGCTGCCCAGCGTCGCGGCGTACGCGTTCGCCAGCGCACGCGCGCTGACGTCACGCCGGTCGTACTGGTAGCCCTTGAGGTCCGCGTGCCGGATGCCGGCCACCCGCAGGTTCTCGAACTCGCTGTACCGGCCCACCGCGGCGAAGCCGATGTGGTCGTAGATCTCGGACACCTTGTGCAGCGTCGCCGACGTGTTCTCGGCGACGAACAGGATCCCGCCGCGGTATTTCAGCGCGACAACACTGCGGCCCTTCGCGATTCCCTTGCGCGCGAGCTCGGACCGCTCCCGCATCAACTGCTCAGGAGAGGCGTACAGCGGCATCGTCACGGTTGTTGCTCCGTTCTAGAGATCCAAAGAGGGGCAGGCACTCAGCGTCCGCGCGCGTTCTCGGCGCGGCCGTTCACCACGGCCTCGGCCACGGCGGCCGCCTGCTCCTTCGGCAGCGCGACGGCACCGTGCTCGGCGGTGATGGTGACCACCGTCGGGTAGATGCGCCGCACCAGGTCCGGCCCGCCGGTCGCCGAGTCGTCGTCGGCCGCGTCATACAACGCCTCGACCGCCACCCTGGTGGCGCCTTCGACATCCGCGTCGGGGTCGAACAGCTTCTTCAGCGACGACTTCGCGAACAGCGAACCCGAGCCGATCGCGTGGTACCCGGCGTGCTCCTCGTACCGGCCACCGGTCACGTCGTACGACACGATCCGGCCTGCCCGCTTGGGGTCGTCGGCCTCGGTGTCGTAGCCCGCGAACAGCGGCAGCACCGCGAGACCCGCCATCGCGATCTCGAGGTTCTGCTTGACCATCGTGGCGAGCTTGTTCGACTTACCGTCGAGGGACAGCGAAACGCCCTCGATCTTCTCGTAGTGCGCCAGCTCGACCGCGTACAGCCGCACCATCTCCAGCGCGAGCCCCGCGGTGCCCGCGATGCCGACCGCGGAGTACTCGTCGGTGACGTAGACCTTGTCCATGTCGCGGGTGGCGATCAGGTTGCCGGAGGTGGCCCTGCGGTCACCGGCGATCAGCACGCCACCGGCGAAGGTGACCGCGACGATCGTGGTGCCGTGCGGGACGTCCGGTGCCTGCGTGCCCGGCGCCATGCGCGCGCTGGGCAGCAGCTCAGGGGCCTGCGCGCGCAAGAAGTCGGAGAACGACGAGGTCGCCGACGAAAAGTAGGCAGCGGGCAGCGCGGAGCCCTGGTTACCAGCGGTGTTTCCCATACGTGCTCTCAGGTCCAATCTGTGAAACGGGGCGGAGGAGGCTTACTGACCACCCTTTTGCACGTACGCGCGCACGAAGTCTTCGGCGTTCTCTTCCAGCACGTCGTCGATCTCGTCCAGGATCGTGTCGACGTCTTCGCCGAGCTTCTCGCGGCGTTCCTGGCCGGCCGAACCGTCGGCGCCGATCTCCTCGTCGGAGTCGCCGCCGCCATGCTTTTCGATCTTTTCCTGAGCCATTTCGCCTCCAGGTGTAGCCGTCGTTTCCTAGCCTACCCAGCAGTCATGACATTTTCGCCACACTGAGCGGAGTGTCAGACCGTGCTAGTCCGAACCCGTCAAAGCCTCGACCAGTTCCTCAGCGGTCGCCGCGTCGTCCAGCAGCTTCCCGACGTGCGCTTTCGTGCCCCGGAGGGGCTCCAGGGTCGGGATCCGCACCAGCGACTCACGCCCCACATCGAAGATCACCGAATCCCACGAAGCGGCCGCGATCGAGGTCGCGTACTTCTCCAGCGCGCGGCCGCGGAAGTAGGCGCGGGTGTCCGACGGCGGGGTGGTGATGGCCGCCTGGACCTCTTCCTCGGTGACCAGCCGCTTCATCGACCCTCGGGTCACCAGCCGGTTGTAGAGGCCCTTGGCGAGGCGCACGTCCGAGTACTGCAGGTCGACCAGGCGCAGCCGCGGCGCGCCCCAGGCGAGCTGGTCACGGGCCCGGTAGCCCTCCAGCAGCCGCAGCTTGGCAGGCCAGTCCAGCCGGTCGGCGCACTCCTGCGGGTCGCGGGCGAGCGCGTCGAGGATCTCGCCCCACACCCGCAGCACCTCTTTGGACGCCTCGTCCGCGCCGGTCCGCTCCAGGTTCGCCGAAGCGATCTCGTGGTAGGCGAACTGCAGGTCCAGCCCGGTGTACTTGCGCCCGTTCGCCAGCGCGACCTTCACCTTGAGTGTCGGGTCGTGGCTGATCTGGTGCACCGCGCGCACCGGCTCGTCCAGCTTCAGGTCGTCGAACCGGATACCGGACTCGATCATGTCCAGCACCAGCGCGGTCGTGCCGACCTTGAGGTACGTCGAGTATTCGGACAGGTTCGCGTCGCCGATGATGACGTGCAGCCTGCGGTACTTGTCCGCGTCGGCGTGCGGCTCGTCGCGGGTGTTGATGATGCCGCGCTTGAGCGTGGTCTCCAGGCCGACCTCGACCTCGATGTAGTCGGAGCGCTGCGAGAGCTGGAAGCCCGCTTCCTCGCTCTGCGGCCCGACGCCGACCCGGCCGGAGCCGGTGATGACCTGCCGCGACACGAAGAACGGCGTCAGCCCGGCGATCACGGCCGTGAACGGCGTCGAACGCGCCATCAGGTAGTTCTCGTGCGTGCCGTAGCTCGCGCCCTTACCGTCGACGTTGTTCTTGTAGAGCTGCAGCTGGGGCTGGCCCGGCACGGTGGCCGCCTTCATCGCGGCGAGCTCCATCACCCGCTCCCCCGCCTTGTCCCAGATCACCGCGTCACGCGCGTTGGTGACCTCGGGCGCCGAGTACTCGGGGTGCGCGTGGTCGACGTAGAGCCGCGCGCCATTGGTGAGGATGACGTTCGCCGCGCCCAGGTCCTCGACGTCGGGGTCGTGCCCCGGCCCGCCGGGACCCGCCAGGTCGAAGCCACGCGCGTCGCGCAGTGGCGACTCCACCTCGTAGTCCCATCGGGCGCGCCGGGCGCGCGGTATGTCCGCGGCCGCCGCGTAGGCCAGCACCACTTGAGTCGAGGTCAACACCGGGTTCGCCGTCGCGTCGCCCGGCACCGAGATGCCGTACTCGACTTCGGTTCCCATGATCCGCCGCATGCACACACCCTACGGGTTGAGGCACTGCGATGATGGCCGCGTGTCTGCCAGTGACGAACTCGTTGCCCTCTATGACCCCGCTGGAGCAGTGGTCGGAAGCGCACCCAGGAGGGTGATGCGGGCCGAAGGTCTGTGGCACGCCTCGGGCGTGGTGCTGGTCCGTTCGGGCGACGGAACCGCCGTTTACGTCCATTTGCGCGCCCCTGACAAGGATGTCTATCCCGGTACGTGGGACTGCTGGGCAGGCGGCGTGGTCGCGGCAGGCGAGACCCCTGCCGAGTGCGCGACCCGCGAACTCGCTGAAGAACTCGGCATCACAGGAGTAAGCCCGGTACCCCTGTTCGTCGACGTTTATCAGGACGGGACGATCCGCTGCCACAACTTCGCCTTCGAAGTGCGCTGGGACGGGCCGGTGGTCCATCAGCCGGAGGAGATCGTCGACGGCCGGTGGCTGCCGCTGGAGGAGCTGCGTGCCTGGGTCGACGACCCGGACAGCCCGTTCATCCCGGACGGCCGCCAGGGCATCCGGGAATGGTTCCGCCGTTACTACTGATCGAGCTTCTCGGCCGCGAGCGGCGCGAGCCGCTTGGCCGCGTCCAGCGCCCGTGCGGCCGAACCCGCGGTGACCTGCACGGCCGAGAGCGTGGCGTCCTTCGCCAGCAGGACCGTGCACGTCGGGCCCGTGCACCAGACACGCTGGGCGTCGACACCGGCCTGCGCCGGGATGGTGTGCTGCTGGCCGTCGCATTTGACCGCCTTGAGCGCGGCTCCGGCATCCTTCGGCGGGATCGAGACCACCCGCTGGTTCAGCGACGCGCCGCTCGGATACCACCAGGACGCTTCACCGACCACGGTGTCGGGCAGCTCGGCCAGGCAGCCCTTCGCCGGGCCGACGGCGGCGCGCTGGACGCCCTCGTCCGCCAAGTCGGAGGCGGTCAGCAGCACCGGCCGTTCGACGCTCACCGAAACGGACGGCTTGGGCGGCGGCGGGGCGGGCGTGGCGGACGGTGACGGCGGTTTCGCCGACGGAGTGGGGTCGTCGTAGTAGGTGTCGAGGTCGTTCGGCCGATCGGCACAGCCCGACAATCCCAGCAGCGCGACCGCGGCGACTACGGCCACTCCCCGATGAGGCATGGGCAGGAGAGTAGTCGAGCCGATCACTGCCACCGCAGGGAGGATCGGCTCGCCCAGTAGTCCGTGGCGGATTCACGGAAACCACACAGCAGCGCCAAATCATCGGCGCCGAGTTCGAGTACTGCCGCTTGGAGATTCGTGGCGAGCTGTGCGGTGCTCGCCGGTCCGACGAGCACGGTCGACGCCCACGGCTGCGCCAGCACCGCCGCCACGGCGACCGCGTCCGGCGTGACATTCCGGTCGCTCGCGAACCGCGCGATGACCGGCGGCGGCTCGGCCACGAGCCTGCCGTTGGCGAGGGTTTCCTTGACCAGCACGGAATTCCCGGCGTTCGCGGCTTCGGCGAGCGCGTCGCCCGCCGATTGTTCGAGCAGGTTCCACGTGGACTGGACCGAGGTGAAGACCGGACGTCCTTGCGCGGTCAGCTCGAACGCGCGGCGAATCGTGTCGGCCTGCGCGGGCCCTGACGTGGAGAAACCGACGCGTACGCCGTCATCCGCCAGCGCCGCCAGCGCTTCCAGCAGTGCCCGGTCGTCGAAGAGCGGACTGTCCACGGTCAGCGAATGCACTTGGTAGAGCGCGAGCACGTCGCCGAGCCGCTCGCGGCTTTCCGTCCACTGTGTACGGAATCGGGTGAGCGAATGCTCTTTGGCCTCGTGCACCTCCGCGTCCAGCCGCCAGCCTCCGACGTAGGCGTAACCCCATTTGCTCGACACCGTCACGCCTTCGGGGCGCCGGTCAGTCAGCCATTCGGCCAGGAAGTCCTCGGCCAGCCCATATGACCGCGCCGTGTCGATCCAGCGGACTCCGGCTTGATAAGCGGCGTCGAGCACCTCGTGCGTCGCGCGCTTCATGGCCTCGATGTCGCGGTGGGGCGGCAGCTGGTCGATCCGGCCGAGGTTGATGTACGCGGGGCGGCCGAGCGCGGCCAGGCCGAGCCCGATCCTGGACAGCGGGTGCGTGGAAGTGGACACCCAAGCACCCTAACGGGCCGCTACCCCTCATGCCTGCGCAGAATTTCCAGCCACTGCCCCGAATTCTGAACCTGCCTGTGCAGTTTTTCCAACCGCGCGGCCGGCGCGCGCACATACCCCTTGCCGAAGACAGGCGCGATCTGACGCAGGCTCGCACCCTCCTCGCGCGCGGCGAGCAGCAGCCAGTCGGACGCGTTCGCGCACGCCGTCGACGCCTGCCGGAATTCGCCGAGCAACCCGATGATCGCGTCCGCGCCCAGCTCGCCCCGCCTGACCGCTTCCGTAGCGTTTTCGAGCCACGCCAAGACATCTGCCGACGTGATCGGCGCGCTCATCCTCTGCTCACTCATGCCCCGCAGTATAGGTCGTTATACGCGCGATTCGCGGCGCGGCGCGCCGGGAGACCTTCGACACCCATGGCGGAAATCCGCTGGCATCGGAAGTGCCTTGCCCGTTGACTGAGTGCCATGACCGGCAACATCGGGATCGCGCTGCGATTCAGCCTGCTCGCGACGCTGTGGGGCGCGAGTTTCCTCTTCATCAAGGTCGGCCTCACCGGCCTCTCCCCCGGTCAGGTCGCGCTCGCCCGCCTCGCGTTCGGCGCGCTCGCGCTGACCCTCATCGTGGTGATCCAGCGCCCGCGCCTGCCCCGCGAACCGGTCATCTGGGGGCATTTCGCCGTGATGGGCCTGCTGATGTGCGTGATCCCGTTCCAGCTGTTCGCCTGGGCCGAAACCCGCATCTCCTCCGGGCTGGCCAGCATCTTCAACGCGACCACGCCACTGCTCACCGTCCTCATCGGCGGCGTGATCCTGCGCCGGGAACGCATCACCCGCGGCGCCGCGATCGGCCTCGGATTCGGGTTCGCGGGCGTGCTCACGATCGTCGGCGTCTGGAACGGCCTCGGCACCGCGGACCTGCTCGGCCAGCTCGCCTGCCTCGGCGCGGCGACCTGCTACGGCACGTCCTTCGTGTACATGCGCCATTTCCTCGGCAAGCGCCACATCGAGCCGACCGTGCTCGCGTTCGGCCAGGTCGCGCTCGGCACGGTCGTGATGCTCGCGCTCAGCCCGCTGGTGGCCACGGGGCCTGTCCACCTGAGCGTCCCGGTCGTGCTCAGCATGGCCGCGCTCGGCATGCTCAGCACGGGCGTCGCCTACATCTGGAACGCCCGCATCATCGTCGCCTGGGGCGCCACGAACGCGGCGGCGGTCACCTACCTGACCCCGGTCGTCGGCGTCGTGCTCGGCGTGGCCGTGCTCCACGAACCCTTGAGCTGGAACCAGCCCGCCGGCGCGCTGCTGGTCATCCTGGGCATCCTCGCCGCCCACGGCCGCCTCACCCTCAAACGCCGCCGCCCCGAACCCGTCGCCGTCGGCTCTGGCGCCCAGGCATGAGTGAACGCCCCGTTCACAACGCTGAACGTTGTGAACGGGGCGTTCACGTGGGCCGAAGCGAACGGGGCGGCACCGCCACGCGGTGCCACCCCGTTCACCCGATGCCTACAGGTACTGGCCGGTGTTCGTGGCCGTGTCGATCGCCCGGCCGGAGTCCGTGTTCTTGCCGGTGACGAGCGTGCGGATGTAGACGATCCGCTCGCCCTTCTTGCCGGAGATACGGGCCCAGTCATCCGGGTTGGTGGTGTTCGGCAAGTCCTCGTTCTCCGCGAACTCGTCCACGATCGCGTCCAGCAGGTGCTGCACGCGCAGGCCGGGCTGGTTGGTCTCCAGCACGGACTTGATCGCCGATTTCTTCGCACGGTCCACGATGTTCTGGATCATCGCGCCCGAGTTGAAGTCGCGGAAGTACAGGACTTCCTTGTCACCGTTGGCGTAGGTGACCTCGAGGAACCGGTTCTCGTCCGTCTCCTCGTACATCCGCTCGACGGTGTGCTGGATCATCGCGTCGATCGTCGCCTTGGTGTCGCCACCGAACTCGGCCAGATCGTCTTGATGGATGGGCAACCCGGTGAGCAGGTACTTGGAGAAGATGTCCTTGGCGCCTTCGGCGTCAGGACGCTCGATCTTGATCTTGACGTCGAGCCTGCCCGGCCGCAGGATCGCCGGGTCGATCATGTCCTCACGGTTGGAGGCGCCGATGACGATGACGTTCTCCAGCCCTTCCACACCGTCGATCTCCGAGAGCAGCTGCGGCACGATCGTCGTCTCGACATCGGACGACACGCCACTGCCCCGGGTGCGGAAGATCGAGTCCATCTCGTCGAAGAACACGATCACCGGCGTCCCTTCGGACGCCTTCTCCCGCGCTCGCTGGAAGATCAAGCGGATGTGCCGCTCGGTCTCGCCGACGAACTTGTTGAGCAGCTCGGGACCCTTGATGTTGAGGAAGTACGACTTCGCCTCGGCGGCGTTGCCGTCGTCTCCCCGCGCCGCCGCGACCTTCTTCGCCAGCGAGTTGGCGACGGCCTTGGCGATCAGGGTCTTACCGCACCCGGGAGGACCGTAGAGCAGCACGCCCTTCGGCGGCCGCAGCTGGTACTCCAGGTACAGGTCGGCGTGCAGGAAGGGCAGCTCCACCGCGTCGCGGATCTGCTCGATCTGCCTGGTCAGGCCACCGATGTCCTCGTACTGGACGTCGGGGACCTCTTCGAGCACGAGGTCCTCGACCTCGGCCTTGGGCACCCGCTCATAGGCGTACCCCGCCTTCGAGTCGACCAGCAGCGAGTCGCCCGGCTTGAGGGGCTGATCCGCCAGTGGATCGGACAGGAAGACCACACGCTCTTCGTCGGCGTGCCCGACAACGAGACCGCGGTATGGACCGCCGTCCTGCTCCGGGGCCAGCACCTCGCGCAGTGCGCACACCTCGCCCGTGCGCTCGAAGCCGCCGCCTTCGACCACGGTGAGCGCTTCGTTGAGCCGAAGTGCCTGACCGCGCTTGAGTGACTCGACCTCGACCGCGGGTGAGACCGATACCCGCATCCTGCGCCCGGCGGTGAACACGTCGACCGTGCCATCCTCGAACGCTTCCACGAAAACGCCGTAACCACTCGGCGGTTGGGCGAGCCGGTCCACTTCCTCACGGAGAGCGAGCAACTGGCCACGAGCCTCGCGGAGGGTCTCGACCAGCTTGGTGTTGCGCTCAGTGAGTTGGCTCACACGTTCCGACGCCTCGGCGAGTCGCTGTTCGAGAACGCGGTTCTGCCTAGGCGAGTCCGTCAGCTTACGACGCAGCAGCGCCACTTCCTCCTCGAGGAAACGGACCTGCCGCGCTTGTTCGTCCGACGTGATTCCAGCTCCAGTCGTTTCTGAAGGGTCGGCATCTTCATGCCGACCTCCGGGAAGGTCATGGTGCATCGGGCACCTCCTCGGAGTGCTTTTCAGTCCACGGTACCGGCGATCACCGACAATAAAAGTCCTTTCCGCATCACAGGATCGGCGCGTCGCCCTTTCGACCTTGCAACAGCACGGAGATTTCCCAAGCACAAGAGTCCAATACGGTGCACGAAGAACACCTCCGATCACTACCGTCCGTGCGACGAGATTGCGCACGATTCGCGTGGTTCGCGGCCGGGACCCGGCCACCGGGACACTCCATCGGCGGTATGGGAACCGACGCGGCGCCCTGCGCGTCGCAGCGGTGATACCCAGCACCAGTGGCACCTAACCGCGCGGGCGGGCACGCCCGTGGTTAGCATCGGGCCACGTTCCGCTTGGGGCCGACCAGGTGTTTCACGCCAGCCAGTCAGGGAGCTTTGATGACCTACCCGCCGCAGCAGCCAGGTCCGTACGGGCAGCAGCCGGGACCGTACGGACAGCAGCCGGGCGGCGACTGGGGTTCGCCCCCGCAACCGAGCGGCCAGCCGCCGCAGCAGGGCGGCTATCCGCCCGCCCAGCCGCCCCAGCAGCAGCAATGGGGCCAGCAGGGTGACCAGTGGGGCCAGCAGCAGCCCGCGCAGCAGCCTCAGTGGGGCCAGGAGCAGCCGCAGTGGGGCCAGCAGGGGGCATACCCCGGCGGCACCCAGCAGTTCCCCCATGGCGACCAGTGGGGCCAGCCGCAGGGCGGCGGCCATCCGGGTGGTTTCGGTGTCGACCCCGAGCCGCCGAAGAAGAAGACCGGCCTGATCGTCGGTCTCGCGATCGCCGCGGTCGTCGTCATCGGCGGCGCGGCCGGCCTGATCATCTGGCTCAACAACGACGACGGCAAGACCAACGACGCCGCCACCAGCCAGACGCCGGGACCGTCCTCGCCCGCGCCCGGCCCCGGTGGCGGTTCGAGCTCGAAGCCGAAGCCGTCGGCGTCCGGTTCCCCGTCCTCGACCGGCAGCGCGAAGCCGACCGGCTCGGCGGGCCCGGCTCCCGGCGGCAAGCCGACCGCGCAGGAGATGGCCGACGGTGTCGTCGCGGCCATCAACGCGCACGACGGCAAGGCGCTGGGCAGCGCCGCGTGCCGCAGCGCGAACCAGAAGGACGACCTCCCGGTGAACCCGACCGCGCAGGCCGAGTCCACCGGCGCGCCGGTGGAGTCCGGCGACACCGCGAAAGCGCCGATCAAGGCGAGCTTCGACGGCAAGTCCCGCAACGGCGTGATCAAGCTGAAGAAGGAAGCCGGACTCTGGTGCTACAACGGCCTGGCGGACAGCTGAGCCCAACCCCGTCACCGGGCAGGAAGGGCCTCTACGCGGGGCTCGGCCTGCTCGGTGTCGTCGTGGCCGGTGTCGTCGCCGGGCTGCTGCTGATCGGCCCGCGTGAGCCGGATCCGGCACCCGAGGCACCCCCGCCGCCACGCCCGGCACCGACGTCGACGCTGACCAGCCCCTCGCTGGTGGAGAGCGAACTCGTCGCGACCGGGCAGGCGATCGCCGCCGCGATCACCCAAGGCGACTCGGCCGCGTTCGGGAAACTCGCCTGCGAACCCCAGAGTCCCGCGGCGATGCGACAGCTTCAGGACAAATGGGACGCGGCGGGCACCGTCACCGCGACCATGGTGCAGCCGGTGAAGGTCGCGGGCGAACGCGCGACCATCACCATTCATGTCGAAAGCCCCAACGGGGCCAAAAAGGACACCGATTTCCCGATCCGCAAAAAAGCGGATCGGTGGTGCATTCCCGGCTAGGACACGCCCTTGGCGGGGCGGCGCTGCACGCGCGGCGAGACCACGCCGTCCGCGAGACGGCGCGCGGTCAGCAGGAACGCGGTGTGCGCGACCATCCGGTGATCAGGGCGCACGGCGAGGCCGACGACGTGCCACGGCCGCATCAGCGTCTCCCACGACTCGGGCTCGGTCCAGCACTGCTGCTCACGCAACGCCTCGGTGATCCGCGAAAGCTGCGTCACCGTCGCGACGTAGACGGTCAGCACGCCGCCGGGCACCAGGTTCTTCGCCACGGTCGGCAACTGCTCCCACGGCGCGAGCATGTCCAGCACCACCCGGTCGACCTGGCCCTCGTGCGTCGAGAGGTCGTCGACCGTCAGCGACCAGTTGTCCGGCTTGCTGCCGAAGAACCGCTTGACGTTGCGCTCGGCGTGCTCGGCGTGGTCGTCGCGGATCTCGTACGACTGGACGGTCCCGGTCGGCCCGACCGCGCGCAGCAGCGAGCAGGTCAGCGCACCGGAGCCGGCGCCTGCTTCGAGCACGCGCGCGCCGGGAAAGATGTCGCCCCACATGACGATCTGCGCGGCGTCCTTCGGGTAGATGACCTGCGCGCCGCGCGGCATCGAGAGCACGTAGTCGGGCAGCAGCGGGCGCAGTGCCAGGTACGACGTCCCGCCGCCCGAGACCACGATCGACCCTTCCGGCAACCCGATGACGTCGTCGTGCAGCAGCGCGCCACGGTGGGTGTGGAACTCCGCGCCGGGTTCGAGCACCATCGTGTAGTGCCGCCCCTTCGGGTCCGTCAACTGAACCCGGTCCCCCACCTGAAACGGTCCGCTGACCGACACTCAAACCTCCAACGACGAAACGTGACGCCTGATCGTCGCAGGTCGGCAAGTCAGCCGGGCAAGTGCCCCGACATCGCGGCGCGCAGGTCCTCGCGGCGCAGCACGCCGGCGGGCCTGCCCTCGTCGTCGACCACCAGGAACTGCCACGCCGGGGTTTCCCGCACCCGCTCGGCGATCTCCTCGCCCGGCTCGGACGCGAGCAGCACCGTCTCCGCGCGGATCGGCTCCGCGGCGAGTTCGGCTGGCGAGTGCGGGCTTTCCGACGCGAGGCGCTGAGCAGCCGTTTCGTCGAGCAGCCCGGCCGCGACGCCGTCCGCGCGCACCAGCACGACACCACGCCCCGCCGACGCGGCGAGCGCGTCCGCGACCGGGCTTTCGGCCGGCAGCTGGAGAACGGGACGGATCAGCTGGGCGAGCGTCAGACCTTCCGGCCAGCTCCGCCTGCTCTCGGCGGCGAGCTCACCGCTCGCGCCCATCGCGACGAACCACGCTGTGATGACACACACGCCGAGCCGCAGCCAGCGGTCCTCGCTGCCCGCCGCGAGCCCCCACAGCGCCCAGACCATCAGGCCGGACGCGACCAGGCCGCCGCCGACGACCGCGGCCTTGGTGCCCTTCGCGCGCTTGCCGGTGATCGCCCACACCCCCGCGCGCAGCATCCGGCCGCCGTCGAGCGGCAGCCCCGGCAGCAGGTTGAACACGCCGACCGCGAAGTTCGCGACCGCGCATTCGGCGACCAGCAGCCACGCCGAGCCGCCGGAGGGCACGGCCAGCATGAGCACCGCGCAGAACGCGCCGAGCCCGAGCGACACGATCGGACCGGCCGCGGCGACCAGTCCCTCCTGACCCGGTTTGCGTGGCGTGCGCGCGACTTCCGAGACGCCGCCGAGCAGGAACAACCGCAGCCGCCTGACCGGGATGCCCAGCCGCAGCGCGACGAGGCAGTGGCCAAGCTCGTGTGCCAGTACGGAAAGCCCGAGCAGTACCGCGAAGGCCGCCGCGAGCAGCCACGACGTCGCCATCGACGCGCCGGGCAGCAGCCTGCCGACCAGCGGCGCGTAGAGCACGACGACGATCAGCGAGCCGAGCCACCACGAGGGCGCCAGCAGCACCGGCACCCCGTCGACACGGAAGAGGAGCAGCCCGCCGTCGAGCACGGATCGCCGATGCGAACCCGCGCTGTGCTGACTGGTGGCTGCCACGTCAGAAGCCTACGGGCCACCGTGTGGGAGTCGAGTGATCTCGGCTGGCGCGATCGGGTGAGGTGTTGCGGTCCCCGAACCTGTCGGTGGGCCGGGATACGCTCGCGGCATGTCGCAAAGCACCGAGGTGAGTGAACCGACGGCTGGACCGGTCGCCCGCAGGCGTCCGGCGCTGTCGCCGTCACGTGCCAGCGACTTCAAGCAGTGCCCGCTGCTGTATCGCTTCCGCGCGGTCGACCGGTTGCCCGAGATCCCGACCAAGGCCCAGCTGCGCGGCACGCTGGTCCATTCGGTGCTGGAGAAGCTGTTCGCGCTCCCCCAGCCGGACCGGGTGCCCGCGCGGGCGAAGGAGCTGCTGGAACCGGCGTGGGCGGAGCTGTCGGCCGAGCGCCCCGAGTGGAGCGAGCTGTTCGCCGACGAGAAACCGGAGCAGGTCGACAAGTGGCTGGAGTCGGCGCTCAAGCTGATCGACACCTACTTCGGCCTCGAGGACCCGACCAGGTTCGAGCCGGAGGCGTGCGAGCTGCACGTCGAGATCGAGCTGGGCTCGGGCGTGCTGCTGCGCGGGTACGTCGACCGGGTGGACGTCGCGCCGACCGGTGAGATGCGCGTGGTCGACTACAAGACCGGCGCCGCGCCGCGTGAGATCGGCGAGGCGAAGGCCTTGTTCCAGATGAAGTTCTACGCGGTGGTGCTGTGGCGGCTGCGCGGGATCGTGCCGCGTCAGCTCAAGCTGATGTACCTCACGGACGGGCAGTCGCTGGCGTACACACCGGACGAGGCGGAGCTGCTGCGCTTCGAGCGGACGCTGGAGGCCATCTGGCAGGCGATCCTCAAGGCGGGCAAGACCGGCGACTTCCGGCCCAACCCGAGCAAGCTGTGCGGCTGGTGCGACCACCAGGCGCGCTGCCCGTCGTTCGGCGGCACACCGCCGGAGTACCCGGGCTGGCCGGAGCCGGACGCGGGCGAAGAGACCCCGATCGACCGGGCGGACTAGAGATGACCGAAGCCTTTTACCAGCCGCTCGGCGACGACCGGTTCCAGCCGGCCCTGCACACGGCCGGGCCGTGGAACCCCGACGCCCAGCACTTCGGGCCGCCGTCGGCGCTGCTCGTGCGCGCGCTGGAAGGTGTCGAAGGCGGGCACGGCAAGCAACTCACGCGGGTGACGGTCGAGATTCTCGGCCCGGCTCCGCTGACCGAATTGACCGTTCGCGCTGGTCTGGACCGGCCGGGCCGGTCGGTCGAACTGCTTTCGGCCGAGCTGCGCGACGGCGGCCGCACGGTCGCGCGAGCGTCGGCGTGGCGTATCTCCACTTCGGACACGGCCGGGATCGCGACCGACCCGATGCCATCCCTCGCCGCGCCCGAGGACGCGCCACCCGCGAACTGGCCGGCCGGCTGGGGCGGCGGCTACCTCGAGTCGATGGAGTGGCGCGCCGTCCGGGGCGCGCCCGACGAGGCCGGACCGGCGGCGGTGTGGGCCCGGCAGCGGGTGCCGCTCGTCGCGGGCGAGGAACCCAGCCCGCTGCAACGGCTTTTCGTGGTCGCGGACTCCGGCAACGGCGTCTCGAACTTCCTCGACCCCCGGCAGTGGTGGTTCATCAACACCGAACTGACCGTCCATCTGAGCCGCGAACCCGAGGGCGAGTGGATCGGCATCTACGCCAGGACGGTCGTCGGCCCGCGCGGCACCGGGTTCGCCAGCAGTACGCTGCACGATCGGTCGGGGCACGTGGGCGCGGGCCAGCAGGCACTGCTCGTCAGATCGCGTGCGGGCTGAGCGTAGATCGAATACCCTTCGCGCCAACCACGAACCAGGGAGCACGCCCAGTATGCAGATCACCTCGGTGGTCAACCAGAAAGGCGGGGTCGGCAAGACCTCGCTCAGCGTCGGCGCGGCGGCGGCGCTGGCCGAACGCGGACGGCGCGTCCTGCTCATCGACCTGGACCCCCAGGGCCACGCCACCACGGAGATGCTCGGCCTGGCCGAAGCACCGGTGGAGGCGCCGAGCCTGGCCAAGGCGCTCACCAAGATCTGGAAGGGCCCGGTCGAAGAGCTGATCGTGCCCCACCCCCGCAGCAACGTCGGCCGCGGCGGCTGCTTCGACGTCGTCCCGACGTCACCCGGCATGTTCGACCTCATCCGCAGGCTCGACCAGTTCCGCGTGCCAGGCTGGCAACTCGCCAGGGTCCTCCAGTTCGCGAACTACGACCACATCGTCATCGACTGCCCGCCCGCACTCGACGTCCTGACGAACAACGCGCTCGCCGCGTCGCACGGGATACTGGTCCCGGTCCAGCCCGACCGCACGAGCATCCGCGCGCTGCGGCTGCTGAACGACCAGATCAACTACGTCCAGCAGACGGTCAACCGTCCCCCGATCGCGTACTTCGGCATCGTCCCCGGCCTGTACCGCCGCCCGATCTCGCACTACGCGGCGGCGGCGCTGCAGGAGCTCTACGGCTTCGGCATCCCGATGCTGTCCCACATCCCGCTCGGCGTGGTGATGAACGAGGCCGCGGCACACGGCGTCCCGGTGACCACCTTCGCCCCGGAAACGATCCAGGCGGTCTCCTTCCGCGAGATCGCCGAAACACTGGACAACTACTACGCCCAGCGCCCCCAGCCCGCGGTGATCCCCGCCGAAGAGGAATTCGTCTTCGAGGACTTCATCACCCAGGTCTCGCATGCCCGCAACACCAACGACAACGGCGCCCGCAAAGGCCTCTACGACCTCATGCCCAAACGCCCGAGGCCCCCGCACTGACAAAAGGATCGTGGGGTAAAGGAGGCCCTCACCCGTATATCTGCAATGCCGGGTGGTCAAGGGTCGGGCAGGTTGGCCAAACCCGCTGCTCGGCGGGTGCCGCAGGGGTGGTTCAACGTTGCGAACGGGGCGTTCGCAACGCTGAGCGACACATACGCCCCGTTCATTCCGCCCACCCACCCCACAAAGCAGGCTTGCGGCCGGGCCACCGACGACGGCCCGGCCGGCTCGGGTTTCACGTGCTCGCGTGTCGATTGACGACGCAGGCCAAGCCTTGACTACCCAGCATTGCGTATATCTGGGTGAAGGAGGCCCTCACCAACTTGGCTTGTGTGAGGGAGGCCCTCACTCAGCTGCCCTGGGGGTACGCCACATTTGGCTTTCCCCTCAAATAACCGTCGGCAACGCTCACGGGCTATCGTCTTCGGGTGCCGCAGAACGACGATCGACCCACGCAGGTTCATCCGCCACTGGGGACGCTTCCGATGCTTCCCCCGACGTCAGGCCCGGCGCTCGCCGAATCGTCGCTCACCTGGACGTCCTTGCCTGAGGCGCTTCCGGTCATTTGGCGTTCCGAGCTGACCCATCAGCCGCAGGGCGCCACCGTCGAACTGCACCTCGTACCCGTCGACCTCGGTTTTCGCCACGAGGCAAGCGAACTCGAAAGTGTTTCCCTGCCCGCGCTCGGGCGCGCGCACGCATTCTTCACGTCACTCGAAGGGCTTGAAGTCAGCTCATCCGATGATGTGGTGTGGGCACATTCCACCGATCGGGCGACGGGAACCGGCGTCGCGGTGCATCGGTCCGGGCAGCGGTCGTGCTGGTTCCAGCTGCCCCGCGAGCAAATCGGCGCTGTCATGGATGAGAAAGACCTCAGCGCGCACCTCGTCCGGATGCTCGACCTGCTCACCGGAATCGACCTTCCGCTCGCGGATTCGGTGGCGCCGACGATCGGCCTCGACCCGGTCGGGTTGGTGCGCCTGGGCCGTCCCGATCCGGCCACTCACTCGATTCCGCTCCAGGAACGGGTCCGGATCCGGTTCGACGCCGAGGAATCCGTCCCGGCCGACGCCCTGCGTCATTCGGCGCACGCCGTCGCGGACGAGCTCACCGCCCGCCTCGCAGCGGCGCTGCACGACTAGCTCAGCAGCGCGGCGACGACGGAAAGCGTTGCCATGGAAAGCAAAGTCGTGATCAGCACGGCGTCGCGGGTGAAGCGGCTGTCGATCGCGTACTGACTGGTCGCGATGAAAATGTTCTGTGCCGTAGGCAAAGCCGAGCACAAGACCGCGGCGAGCATGGCCGGCTGAGGCAAGCCCAGCAGCAGTCCGACGCCCAAAGCGACCAATGGCTGCGCGATCACCTTCAACAACACCACCATCGTCAGCTCACCTCGACGCGGTTCGCCCGGGACCTCGGTCTTGCCGGGGTTCAAAGACATGCCCAAGGCCAAGAGTGCCGTCGCCACACCCGCGTTTCCAAGGGTGTGGATCGGCTGCATCAGCAGGTCGGGCAGCTGCAGCCCGGTCGTCCCGACCAGGACGCCGAGCAACGAGGCCGCGATGACCGGGTTGCGCACCGGCAGCATGAGCAGCGCGCGCACGCGGGAGCTTTCGCCGCGCGGGACGTCCGACTCCAGCAGGCCGAGCATCAGCGGCATCATGCAGAGCGACTGGATCAGCAGCACCGACACGATGAACGACGAGCCGCCGAGCACCTGCAGCGCGACCGGGATGCCCAGGTTGCCCGCGTTCGTGTAGCAGGCGGCCATGCCGGTGACCACGCGTTCGCCACGCTTGCGGCGGAACACCCAGCGGGATCCCGCGGCGGCGGTGACACCCACCGCCGCCGTGCCCGCCACAAAGGCGATCAAGCCGGGATTGACCAGAGCCGACAACGAGGTGCTGATCAGGGTGCTGAAGACCACCGCGGGCATGGCGACGGTGAACGCGAAACGGGTCAACACCTGGTCCGCGCGGTCACCGAGCACCGAAAAGCGGCTCAGCAGATACCCGAGCCCGGTGATCGCCCAGATGGGGGCGAACGCCGGGAGGACACTCACAGCCGGCAGGAGCGGATGTCCGAGGCCAGAACCGCTTTGGCGCCGAGCTCGGCGAGCTCGTCCATGATCTGGTTGACCTGCTTGCGCGACACCATCGCGCGCACCGCCACCCAGTCCTCGTGCGCGAGCGGGGCGACGGTCGGCGACTCGAGGCCTGGGGTGACCGCGACCGCCTGCTCCAGCAACGTCCGCGGGCAGTCGTAGTCGAGCATCATGTACTGCTGCGCGAAGACGACGCCCTGCAGCCGCGCCGACAGCTGGGCCTGCGCCTTGGTCAGCTCGCGGCCCGCGCGGTGCACGAGGACGCCTTCCGACCGGCAGATGACGTCACCGAACGCGACGAGGTTGTGCTGGCGCAGCGTGCGGCCGGAGCCGACCACGTCCGCGACCGCGTCGGCGACGCCGAGCTGGATCGAGATCTCGACCGCGCCGTCGAGGCGGATGATCTCGGCCTCGATGCCGCGTGCTCCGAGGTCTTTGCGGACCAAGCGCGGGTAGGACGTCGCGAGGCGCTTGCCGTGCAGGTCCTCGACCTTCCACTCGCGGCCGGCGGGCGCGGCGTAGCGGAACGTCGAGCCGCCGAAGCCCAGCGACAGGGTCTCGTCGACGGGCGCGCCGGAGTCGTTCGCCAGGTCGCGGCCGGTGATGCCGAGGTCGAGCTCGCCGGAGCCGACGTAGATCGGGATGTCCTTGGGCCGCAGGTAGAAGAACTCGACCTCGTTGTGCGGGTCGAGCACGGTCAGGTCGCGAGCCTCATGGCGCTGCCGGTACCCCGCCTCACCGAGCATCTCCGAAGCGGAAACGGCGAGCGCTCCCTTGTTCGGCACGGCAACACGCAGCATCGGACTTCCCTCTTTCACAGGTAGCGGTAAACGTCCTCGATGGACAGACCACGGCCCAGCATCAGCACCTGGAGCCGGTACAGCAGCTGCGAGATCTCCTCGGCGAGCCGCTCGTCGGATTCGTGCTCGGCGGCGATCCACACCTCGCCTGCTTCTTCGAGCACCTTCTTGCCCTGCGCGTGCACGCCCGCGTCCAGCGCGGCGACGGTGCCGGAGCCGTCGGGGCGGGTGCGCGCGCGCTCGGCAAGCTCGGCGAACAGCTCATCGAAGGTCTTCACACCCGCGATCCTTCCATCCGCGATTCCACCGGCTGGACCCGCCCTTAGAACAGGGCCACCGGACCGCGTTCGAAGTCGAGCAGGAACCGCTTCCGCTCGATGCCGCCGCCGTAGCCGGTCAGGTCGCCGGTCGAGCCGACAACGCGGTGACAAGGCACGATGACGCTGATCGGGTTCTTGCCGTTGGCCAGCCCGACGGCCCGTGACGCGGTCGGATTGCCGAGCCGCTGGGCCAGCTCACCGTAGGAAATCGTCTCGCCATATGGGATTTCGGTCAGTTCTGTCCACACGCGACGCTGGAACTCGGTGCCCGCGAACGTGATCGGCAGGTCGAATTCACGCCGCTGACCCGCGAAGTATTCCTTCAGTTGGGATTCGACACGCGCGAACAGCTCGTACCCCGCGTCCTCCGGACCGAAGGTCTCGAACTTCGGGAGGTGCCGCTGCTGCTCCATGTACAGCCCGGCCAGCGCGCCGTCCTGCGCGACGACAGTGAGCTTCCCGATCGGGCTTTCGAGCACGGCATGAGTCCTGGTCATGTGTTTCTCCTTACGCGGGAAGGTAGTTGATCGGGTGGTCGCCGGTCGCCCAGAGGTGCTGCACGGCGTACGCGCGCCACGGCCGCCAGCGCGCCGCGTGCTCGGTGAGCTTCTCGATGCCGAGCCCCTTGGCCGCGAGCTTGACGCCCAGGTCGTTCGGGATGAACGCGTCCGGGTCGCCGAGCGCGCGCATCGCGATCGTTTCGACCGTCCAGGGGCCGAAACCGGGCAACTCGGTCAGCGCGGCGCGGGTGCGGTCCCAGTCCGCGCCCGCGCCGAGATCGAGGTCACCCATGGTCTCGATCAAGCCGAGCAGGGTGCGGCGACGGGACTTCGGCATGGCCAGCGTCTCGGGATCGAGGTCTTTCAGTGCTTCCGTACCCGGGAAGAGGTGGGTCAGGCCGCCGTCCGGGTCGTCGATGGGCTCGCCGTGCGCCTGGACCAGCCGCGCGGCGTGCGTGCGGGCGGCGGCGGTCGACACCTGCTGGCCGAGCACCGCGCGCACCGCGAACTCCTCGCCGTCGACCGTGCGCGGCACGCGGCGGCCGGGTTCCTTGGCCACCAGCGGCGCGAGCAGCGGGTCCTGGGCCAGCAGCTCGTCGACGGCGACCGGGTCGGCGTCGAGGTCGAGCAGCCAGCGGCACCGGCTGATGGCCATCGAGAGGTCACGCAGGTCGGTCAGGGTGAGCTGGCAGCCGATGTGATCCGGCAACGGCCGCAGCGCGACCACGCCGTGCCCGTGCGGCAGGCGCAGGGTGCGGCGGTACGCGCCGTCACGCCACTCCTCGACGCCCGGCACACCCGTCGCGGCGAGATGCCCGAACAGGTTGTCAGGGCACAGCGGCGCGCGGAACGGCAGCCGCAACGCGATCGTGCCCGTCGTGGCCCGCGCTTTCGTCCGGCCGCGCAGCTCGGTCGGCGACAGCGCGAAGACCTCGCGGACGGTGTCGTTGAACGTCCGGATGCTGGAGAACCCGGCGGCCAGCGCGAGGTCGCTCATCGGCAGCGTGGTCGTCTCGATGAGCACCCGTGCCGTCTGCGCCCGCTGTGACCTGGCCAAAGCCAGCGGCCCGGCGCCGAGTTCGGCGATCAGCTGCCGTTCGACCTGCCGCACGCTGTACCCGAGCCTGCTCGCCAGGCCCGGCACACCGTCCCGGTCGACCACACCGTCGGCGATCAGGCGCATCGCCCTGGCGACCAGGTCGGCGCGCACGTTCCACTCCGGCGAGCCGGGGCTCGCGTCGGGGCGGCACCGTTTGCAGGCCCGGAACCCGGCCTGCTGTGCCGCGGCCGCGCTCGGGTGGAACGTCATGTTCTCGGGCTTGGGCGGCACCACCGGGCAGCTGGGACGGCAGTAGATGCGCGTCGTCAGTACCGCGGTGAAGAACCACCCGTCGAAGCGGGCGTCCTTCGACTGGACCGCCCGCACGCACCGCTCGAAGTCCTCATGCACCCCACCAGCATCGCGGGTCGCCCACCCTCGCGCTGGCGAAAAAACGACATGGGCGTCGAACACCCAGCGGGTCGGCAGGCGTACCCCGACGGTCGGCACACGTGCCTGACGGGTCGGCACGCTGACGACCCTCCAGGCACGCGAGCCGACCCTTCGGGCACCTAAGCCTGGACGGCGTTTTAGCAGGTCAAGGGTCGTGAGTGGTATGGCCGGTTAGAACCGGCCGTAACAAACACGACTACAGAATCCTGCGCAACTACGCGACAACCACCCCGACCAGGGAGTAGCGGAAGATACGG
>NZ_JBHWEB010000116.1:0-22759 GCF_042734395.1 Amycolatopsis sp. NPDC059657
CAGGCGGCCCCTGGCGGCACCGCGGGATCACCCGAGTACAACCCGGTACGAGGATGATCCCGCGGCACCGCCAGGAACCGCCTGGATCACGACTCTCATCGCACCGGATCCGAGAAACACGCCCTCATCCGTCAAAGCTGAGTACGGTGATCCTGCCAGCGCCGTAAAGAATCCGGGAGCGTCCGCCGTGGCCTATCCAGACGACCAGCTCAGCGCCAACGAGCACGTCGTAGTACACAGTCACCCGCACTTCAAAATGCTCGTCTGGCCGACGCTGGCGCTGCTCGTCACGCTCGCCGCGGGCATCTGGCTGGCGTTGCTCGCCAAGGACAGCGCCGCGCCTTGGGACATGGTCTCGCTGATCGCCATCGGTGTGGTCGGCCTGGTGCTGATCGTGTGGCTGTTCCTGGTGCCGTTCATGCGGTGGCGCACCACGCACTTCATCGTCACCACCGACCGGATCATCGCGCGCGAGGGCGTCATCAAGCGCACCGGCATCGACATCCCGCTCGGCCGGATCAACAGCGTCCGGTTCGAGCACGGGCTGCTGGACCGGGTGTTCGGCTGCGGCACGCTGATCATCGAGTCGGCCTCGGACGAGCCGCTGACCTTCGACGACATCCCCAAGGTCGAGCGCGTGCACACGGTCATCTACCGGGAGGTCAACGACAACCCGTACGACGACTACAACCCGGCGGGCCAGCAGCCGACCCAGCAGCAGCCCCCGCAGGGCGGGCACCCGCCGCGCGGGACCCGGCGCTGATGGGCGCGCGTGAACTCGGGCTGCCTGCCAAGACACCCGCCGAAGGGTTCCCTGATCGGGTGACGATCTGGGAGGTCGGGCCGCGTGACGGGCTGCAGAACGAGAAGGAGATCGTCCCGGTCGAGGTGAAGCTGGAGTTCCTCGACCGGCTCGCCGACGCCGGGCTGACCACACTCGAGGCGACCAGTTTCGTGCACCCCAAGTGGGTTCCGCAGCTGGCCGACGCCGAGCAGTTGCTCGAAGGCCTCAAGCAGCGCGACGGCGTGCGCTACCCGGTGCTGGTCCCGAACGAGCGCGGCCTCGACCGCGCGTTCGCGGCGGGTGTCAAGGACATCGCGATCTTCGCCAGCGCGACCGAGACCTTCGCGCGGCGCAACCTCAACTCGACGCTCGACACCCAGTTCGGCATGTTCGAGCCGGTCGTTTCCCGTGCCACCGAAGGAAAGATCGACGTTCGCGGGTACCTGTCGATGTGCTTCGGCGACCCGTGGGAGGGTGCGGTGCCCGCGTCCCAGGTGGTCACCGCCGGCAAGCGGCTGCTGGACATGGGCTGCTCGCAGCTCTCGCTCGGCGACACCATCGGCGTCGCCACGGCAGGGCAGGTCGAGGCCGTGCTCGGCGGGTTCGCCGCGGCTGGGGTCCCGATGAGCGCGCTGGCCGTGCACTTCCACGACACGTACGGCCAGGCGCTCGCGAACACCTTGGTGGCGCTGCGCTGTGGTGTGTCCACTGTGGATTCTTCGGCTGGCGGCCTCGGTGGCTGCCCGTACGCGGAGTCGGCGACGGGGAACCTCGCGACCGAGGACCTGGTCTGGACACTGGACGGCCTGGGCATCGAGCACGGCGCCGATCTCGACAAGCTCGTCGAGACCAGCGCCTGGATGGCGGGCAAGCTCGGGCGCCCGAGTGCTTCGCGGGTGGTCAACGCATTAGCGAAGTGACAACGCCGCACGGCGTCCCCGCCGACGGAGGAACGGACAGCTTGCCTGAAGCGTCCACTCCTCGTGGGGAGGCGCTGATGTCCACAATGGATGACCCGAAGACCGGTCCGATCCGGATACCGGCACTCGGTGCGAAACGGACGGACCGCGTCAGCGTGGTCGCGCTGTTCCGGGTGAACATGTTCCCGCTCGGGCACCTGCCGGTCCCGGTCTCGAAACCCGCCGAGCAGCTGCCGGCGCCCGAGGACGATTTCGTCGTCGGCCTGCGGTTCCCACCAGGTGATCACCCCGACGATGTCGACACAGGCTCAGCGGTGAGCCGGGTGCCGCCGGGATCGGCGGGGGAGCCGCCCGCCGAGGTGTTCGAGGGCCACAGCCCGTTCGGCTCACTCGACGAAAAGGCCTGGTCACGGCGTTATCTGGGTGGCATGCGCGGCGAGGTTCCCGAGTACGCCTGGCCGCCGGGCGCGCTGTTCCCCGAGGGCGGGACCGAGCCGGGCGAAGCCATCACGCTGCCACTGGACACCGTCGTCGACCGCTTCGGCGACGGCTCGGGCCGGATCTTCGCGCCCGACGGCACGCCCTTCGCCCAGCGCGCGCTGCCTGCTCAGGCGGCGTATCGGCGCTACCGGGTCACGCGCGCGCTGCCGGTGTGGCGGGCGGTCACCGCGCCGTGGTTCGGCCAGCCCGGCGGCGGCACGCGGTACCGCGCGACGTGGTCGGCCGACGAGCTGGTCACGCTCGGATACCTGGAGGAACTGTGAACGCCGAGTCGATCCTGCGCTGGCTGACGGCCGTCGGCGTGCCGCCCGAGGTCGTGTCGATCGGCGTCGAGGCCGACAACTCGTGGAACCTCCTGCGCGTCGACGACGCCTGGGAGGTCTTCTGGCGCGAGCAGGGCAACCGCTACGACTGGGCCCGGTTCACCAGCGAGCAGGTGGCTTGCCATTACCTGTTCGGGCGGCTGACCTGGGCCCAGGTCGCCAGCGGCGCGGTCGTGCTCAAGGACGGGATTTAGCCCTGGAGGACGGCCAGCGCGGCGTCGTGCAGGTGGCCGTTCGTGGCGAGCGCGTTGCCGCCGTCGAAGCGGGGCTTGCCGGACAGGTCGGTGAACCGCCCGCCCGCCTCGGTGACCAGCACCTGGGCCGCGGCGACGTCCCACGGGTTGACGATCGCCTCGGCGGCGACGTCGAGCGCGCCCTCCGCGACCAGGCAGTAGTGCCAGAAGTCGCCGAGGCCGCGGTTCTCCCAGCAGGCCTCGGTCAGCGCGAGGTAGCGCTCGCGTGAGTGGTACTGCGTCCACGAGTTCAGGTCGGTCGTCGACAGGTACGCGTCCTCCAGCGAGGACACCCCCGAAACCGACAGCCGCCGCTCGCCCGCCGAGTCACGCGAGAACGCGCCGTCGCCCGAAGCGGCCCACCAGCGGCGGCCGAGCAGCGGCGCGCTGATCATGCCGACGACCGGCGTGCCGTCCTCGACGAGCGCGATCAGGGTCGCCCACACGGGTACACCGCGCAGGAAGTTCTTGGTGCCGTCGATCGGGTCGATGACCCACGCGCGGCCCTCGGCGCCCGCGGTACCGCCGCGCTCCTCGCCCGCCACGACGTCGCCGGGGCGCTCGGCCGACAGCACGGCGCGGATGGCGTCCTCGACCGCGGTGTCGGCGTCGGTCACCGGGGTGCGGTCGGGCTTGCGCTCGAAGGTCAGGTCGAGCGCGCGGAACCGCGAGGTGGTGATCGCGTCGGCCGCGTCGGCGAGACGGGTGGCAAGAGTGAGATCGTTCGCGTAACCAGGCACGATGACGATGGTTTCACGCCCATCCACCGTAGAGTTGACCAGGTGAGCATGGTGCTACTTGCCGAGGACGACCCGGCCATCGCAGACCCGCTGTCCCGCGCGCTGCAGCGGGAGGGCTACGAGGTCGAAGTCGTCGCCGACGGACCGTCGGCCTTGGTGGCGACCGCCGAGCAGCGCGTCGACCTTCTCGTACTGGATCTCGGGCTGCCGGGGATGGACGGGCTGGAGGTGTGCCGCAGACTGCGCGCCAGCGGCACCGAGCTGCCCGTGCTGATGCTCACCGCGCGCACCGACGAGGTCGACTTCGTGGTCGGGCTCGACGCGGGCGCCGACGACTACGTCGCCAAGCCCTTCCGGCTGGCCGAGCTGCTCGCCCGCATCCGCGCGCTGCTGCGCCGCCGCGTGCCGGAGGTGCTCGAGTCCGGCGGCATCCGGATGGACCTTGGCGCCAGGCTGGTCACGGCCGACGGCCGCGAGGTGCAGCTGGCGAACAAGGAGTTCGAGCTGCTGCGGGTGCTGATGACGCGGGCGGGCCAGGTGGTCAGCCGCGACGAGATCCTCGCCGAGGTGTGGAACGACCTGGAGTCCAAGACCTCCAAGACACTCGACATGCACATGTCGTGGCTGCGCCGGAAGCTCGCGATCGCCACCGAGGACGCGGGCGGCAAGCCCGCCGACGGCGAGCGCCGGATCGCCACGGTCCGCGGTGTCGGCTTCCGGTTCAACTCCGAATAAGCCGTGCGCCGCCGCATCCTGCTCGCCATCCTGCTGGCCGTCGCCGTCACGGGTGCCGCGCTGGGCATCCCGCTCGGCGTGGTCGCCTGGGAGCTCGTCGAGACACTGCAACGGGAATCGCTCGCCGCGTCGGTGCGGCGGGTCGCCACCGTGCTCGACGACCAGCTGGCCGCCCCCGGCGCCGCCATCGACCTGGGGCCGGCCAAGCTCGCCGCGCCATCGGACAGCCTCATGATCGTCAAGCTGCCCAGGGAAATGGAACGGCGCACCGGCCTCGACCCGGGAGCCGAGCAGATCTCCGAGTCCGCGCCCATCGCCCACGAGGGTTCGGTGACGCTGGCGATCCCCGCCGAGCCGATGCGGACCAGGCAGGGCCAGGTGGTGCTGCTGGTGGTCTTGATCGTGACGCTTTCGGTCGGCACCGGCACGGTGGTCGCGACCGTCACCGCACGCAGGCTCGCGAAGCCGCTGCGGCATGTCGCCGAGCGCGCGGCGAAGCTCGGTGGCGGCGACTTCCGGCCGGACCCGAGCCGCTACGGGGTCGGTGAGCTGGACATGGTCGCCGAGGCGCTCGACACCTCCGGCACCGCGCTCGCCCAGATCGTGCAGCGGGAGCGCCAGCTCGTCGGTGACGTCTCTCATCAGCTCCGCAGCAGGCTGACGGCGTTGCAGCTGCGGCTGGAGCCGCTCACCGTGCATCCCGATCCGGACGTCGTCGTCGAGTCGCGGGCCGCGCAGGAGCAGGCCGACCGGCTCGCCGAAGCACTCGAAGAGCTGCTCGCCGCCGCCCGCGCGGCCAGCGAGGTCGGCGCCGAACCGGTCGAGCTCGCCGCGGCCATGCCGGAGATCTGCCAGGAATGGCGCCAGCTGCTGCGCGCGGAGGGCCGCAACCTGCGGGTGCGCGTCGCCGACGGGCTGATGGCCAGGGTGACGCCTGGCAGGCTGCGCGAGGTCATCGGCGTGCTGCTCGACAACGCGCTGCGGCACGGCGCGGGCACGGTCACCATCGCCGCCAGGCGCGGTGATGCCGAGGGCACAGTCGTGGTCGAGGTCAGTGACACGGGACTGGGTGTGCCGGACGAGCTCGCGCCGCATGTGTTCGAGCGCGGATTCTCCGGCGGCGGCTCGACCGGAGTCGGGCTGGCGCTGGCCAGGGCACTGGTGGAGGCCGACGGCGGCAGGCTGGAGCTGTCCAACAGCAGACCTGCCGTTTTCAGTCTATTCCTGCGGGTGCCGCGACCCGGCGACGTGCCGGAGGTGCGCTGGCCTGCGGAAAGAGTCCCGCGCTGAGGCAAGCGCGTGAGTTCCGCACGAGGAGTCGGCCCCAATGTCTGCCCGATCGGGCGCAACCGGCGTGGCCGTTGCCACTTAACGTTTGTGTGTGTATTTGCAGACTTACGGTTACCAGCCACCGAGGGGTCCGGTGGCCGGTGCGAAGACCGGACTGGGGAAAGTCAGCGTCTCCGTGCAGCTCTCGTTCGACGGCGAACTCGTCGCTGTCTGGCACGGCGGCCATGACCGGCCCGACCCGCTCGAGTCGTTGCTCAAAGGCCTGTTCGTCAGCGGGCTGGACACCTCGGCGCCGGTGGTGCGCGCCGGAACCGGCACCCGTTTCCGGCAGACGGGCCTGGATTTCCGGCCGCCGGACACCAAAGTCTCGATCGGACGGTGCGAAGTGGACTCGTCGGCGCACGGCCTCGAGCTGAAAGGCGTGCTCGGCTACCGGCTCGAGGTGACCGTGACCTGGAATGGCCGCGTGCAGCGGGAGAACCCGGTTTCCGCCGACCAGTGGGCCGCGTTCTTCGGTGACTCGCTCGCCTCGCTCGGTGGCTTGGTGATGGGCCGTTACCCGGTGGCGGAACTCATGACTCGGTGAGCTCGACCACCGGCACGGTCACCGTGACCACGAAGGCGGCACGCGCGGGCATGCCGAGACTCGTCCACAACCGGGTCGGGTCGAGGTCGGCGATCCGCACGGAGACCCTGCCTGGGAACCCGTCCGGAAGCAGGTCCGGCGACAGGAACTCGGTGCCGATCACCGCGCGGAGCGCCCGCTGCAGCAGCAGGTGCTCCTCGTGGACCTTGCCCGCGCGTGCGGTGACCAGATAGGTCAGCACGCAATGTTTGCCGGGCTGCGCGCCGCTCTCCCCAGCGTCGCGCAGCCCGAACAGGAAGAGATCGACGCTCTGGATGTCCGCCTCTGTCTGCCAAGTCGGCTTAGGTGCGTCCAGCCTTACCGCTGTGCTCGCGGGCAGATGCCCGCCGATGAGCCTGCACAGCGCGTCGTCGACCTGAGTGATCAAGGGAATCAGATCAGCCCTTCGCGCAGCGCGTACGCCACGGCGTGCGAGCGGTTGCGCAGCTGGAACCGGTTGGTCACGTCGTGCAGGATGCTCTTGACCGTTCGCTGGGAGTAGCAAAGCTCGTTGGCGATCTCCTGCGTCGAGAGCCCGGAAGCGACCAGCCTGATCACTTCGGTCTCCCGCTTGCTCATCCCGCCGATGTGCAGCCCCCGCGGCTGCAGCACCTGGCGCTGGAGCTTGGACACCCGGTTCAGCAGGCGGCCGAGCATGTCCGGCGGCAGCGCGCCTTCACCGGCCGCGGCCGCCTTGATGAGCCGGACCAGCACCTCCGGGCCCGCTTCGGCGCGGCGGGCCACCGCGCAGACTCCGTGCTCGATGGCGCTCAGGATCTCGTTGTCGTCGACCTCGCCAGCCACGAGGACGATGCGGGTGAAACCCTGATGGTGCAAGGAAGAGAGCAGCTTGGTCATCGCGTCGTCCAGCCGGTCGGTGACCAGCAGTGCGACCGTCGTGGCGTCGGCGGACTCGCCGTCGACCAGCCGGACGTCATCGCGGGAGCGCAGTGCCATGCACACCCCGCTGTGGAGAATCGGGTCCGTCGCACGAACTACAACGGGCGTCCTGTTCGTGTCTAGCATTTCGATACTTCCCCTCTGTCACGCGAGGTCCCCCCACGCGCATACCGCTACTTTGCCCGGCGAGGTGTCCCAAGCACATGGGACCGGTGTCCCGGAGTTGCCCGAAAAGCCGCCTGATGGCCTCTGTTTTCGCGGTGGAAAATCAGTTGCGCTCTCGGCGAAATCACTTACCGAGACCGGCTTCGCGGGCCCGGATGATGGCCTCGGCCCGGTCGGCGACCCGCAGTTTGCTGAAGACGCTGGAGATGTGATTGCGCACGGTCTTCGGGCTCAGTGAAAGCGCTTGTGCGATCGCCGAATTGCTTTGCCCTGACGCGATCAGCGCGAGCACTTCGCGTTCACGGCCGGTGAGTTCGGGGAACACCGGATCGGCGCTGGGTTGGGCATTATTGAAGAAGCCCAGCACCCGCGTCGCGATGTCCGGGCCGAAAATCGCTTCCCGCCGGGCGACCGCCTGGACGGCCCTGATGATTTCGTCCGGCTCGGCGTCCTTGAGCAGATAGCCGCGCGCGCCTGCCCGCATGGCCGCGAACACGGACTCGCTGTCGTCGGACATGGTCAGCATGAGCACGCCCGCCTCCGGGCATTCGGCGACGATGCGCCTGGTCGCCTCGACGCCGCTGATGTCGGGCAGATGCAGGTCCATCACCACGACATCGGGTTTCAGCGCCGTCGCCGCGCTGACCGCGTTCGCGCCGCTGGCCGCCTCGCCGACCACCTCGATGGTCGGTTCCGAGGTCAGCAGCGTGCAGACGCCGAACCGGAACAGCGGGTGGTCGTCGACCACCATGACTCTCAGCGACTCGTCGCTCACTTGCTGTCTCCTGGAAGTGGCAAAGTCGCTCGGATACGGGTCCCGCCTGAAGTCATCTTCTCCGCCTTGAACTCACCGCCGAGCTCGGTGGCCCGCTCGCGCATCGAGCCGAGCCCGATCCCGCCACCGCCACGCTCTCGGATACCGACACCGTCATCGATCACTTCCAAGAGCAACTCGGACCCCGCCTGGATACGTACCGTGCAGTTGTTGGCCCGAGCGTGTCTCGTGACATTGGTGAGCGATTCACAAATGATCCGGTACGCGGCGACGTCGACCGCGGGCGGCATGGGCGGGAGCTCGGGCGGGGTGTCCAGCGTGATGGCCATGCCGTGGCCGTCGACGCTGCCGATGTACTCCTCGACCGCCCCGAGCAGGCCGAGGCTGTCCAAAGCGGGTGGGCGCAGGTCGTGCGCGAGGCGGCGGATCTCGGTGATCGCGCCGCTCAACGTCTGCTGGAGGCGTTCGAGCAGCGGTTCGGCCGCGGTGCCCGACGGCAGGCTCCGGCGGCCCGCGTGCAGGCCGAGCGTGACGGCGGCGAGTGTCGGGCCGACGCCGTCATGCAGCTCGCGTAGTAGACGGCGGCGTTCCTCCTCGCGTGCCTGCACCAGGCGGTCGCGGCTGCGGGTGAGGTCGGCGGTCAGCCGCGCGGTGTGCACCACGGTTCCTGCGTGCAGCGCGACCTCGGCGAGCACCGAGCGCTCCTTGCGGCCGAGCGTTCCTCGGCGCGCGATCACCAGCTGGCCGACCAGCTCGCCCTGGTAGGTCAGCGGGAGCCGATGGGATTCGGTGGTCGGCTCCCCGTAGCTCGCGGCTTTTTCACTGCCGCGCGTCCGATCGAGTTCGATGGCCACATAGGACAATCGCAGCTGCGTGCCGATCGTTTCCACCATCGCCTCGAGCTGCTGGGCGGGCGCGTGCACCCCTTCGAGCCGCTTCGCCAGCGACGACACCACGTGATACGGGTCCGTGCGCTCGCCGAACAGCCGCCGGTTGATGATCGACTGCAGCCACGCGCGCAGCGGCTGGACGGCGATCGCGATGGCCGCGGCGGCGATCGCCTGCTGCCACAGCCGGTCCATCGGCGGGAACGCCTGGCTCAGCAGGGTGACGACGCCGACGTACAGCCCGACCAGCCCGACGCTGAGCGTGCCGTACACCAGCGAGCGCGAAAGCACCACGTCGATGTTGAGCGCCTTGTGCCGCAGGATCGCCACGGTCACGGCGAGCGGGATCGGCAGGAACGTCAGCGTCTGGTACTGGATCGGGAACGGCGGGCTGCCGAAGATCGCGGCGGGCAGTATCCACACGAGCAGGTAGACGATCGCGCCGCCCGCCACCGCGGTCGCCGCCCAGCGCATCCGGCGGCGCGTCAGCGGATCTCGGGTGCGGATGTACTTGATCACCAGCGTGACCACGATCAGCGCCGGGTAAACCGCCACCGTTGGCAGTGCCGGCGACCCGGCGACCGCGAGCTTCGTCAGCGGGTTGTCCAGCGTGATCAGCGCGAACGCGGCGACAAGCGGATAGAGGGCGATCGAGCCCGCGTAGCCCGCGAACACCGCCCGGCGGTAGTTCCGGTAGGCCGAGGCTTCCGGGAACGCGATCGCGAAATGCATGATCCCGCCCCAGACCAGCGCGAAGGTCAGCTGCCCTCCCCACCAGCGCCAGAACTGCGAGCCCGCGACCAGGTCGAGCGCCTGGAGCTGGAAGTAGCCTGACCAGGCCAGCGTCGCCGCCCCGATCGACGACGGCAGGATCGCCGCCTGCGCCGCCCGGTCCCTCGGCCTGACCAGGAAGATCACCAGCGCCGTGCCCAGCAGCACGATGTTGACCAGCAGCGACGGCCACCCGCGCAGGACGCTCGCGAGCACCGGGTACTCGCGCAGCGTCACGTCGACCGACTGGGCGCGGCCGTCGCGGACGATGTCGTAGCGCAGCACCTGGCCGACCCGGACGGAGTCGCCGCCGATGCCGTCCTTGAGCGCGTCTTCGGGTTTCCTGCCGTCGATCGCGACGATCCGGTCGCCGACCTGCAGCGGGGTGTCGGCGACAATGGTCTGGACCGTCACGCCCTCGGACGAGGTGACCGCGTCGCCGACATTGATCTTGGTCCCATCGGACGGCGCCGCCGCGCGCCAGGCGATCCCCGCCGCCGCGATGGCGAGGAAGGCCACCGAGAGCAGCATGATGGCCACGGAGTCCCGCCGCCATCCGCCCCCGGAATTAAACACGTGCTGAAGTCTCTCGCAGCCCCACCTTTTCGCCAAACGGGCTAATGGCCTCGCTTGCCGGCGAGCTACGGGCGCAGCGGCGTGACGTCGGCTTCCGGCTCTTCGTCGCGGCGGCGCTTGCCGAGCTCGTCGGGGAACACCCAGCGCTTGAAGCCCCAGAACCGGAAGAACATCGCGAGCAGCATGCCGATGATCGACCCGCTCGCGAAGTCGGCGAACTCCTGCACGAACCGGGTCACATGCGGGACCTCCAGGTCCAGCACGTACCGCGACACGTACAGCGGGATCAGGTTGACCACCACGGCGGTCCCGCTGACCAGGAAGAACAACGCGGCCTCATGATGCCGCTCGCGGCCGCCGCGGGTCCGGAAGGACCATTCGCGGTTGAGGATGTAGGACACGATGGTCGCGATGATGATCGCGATCGCCTTCGCGGTGGTCGGCTTCGAGTACAGGACGCTGAGCTTCAGCAGGTACCAGATCCCGTTGTCGACCACGAAGGTCGTGCCGCCGACGATGCCGAACTTCAGCAGCTCCCGATGCTTGATCAGCACACGGCGCAGCGGTTCAGGCGTGTGCGCGAGCACGGTTTCGACGACGGCCACGATCCGCAGTCTACGTATCCCGGGTTACGCGTTCACAGACATGTGCACCAGGAGGAAAACCCAGTGGTGACGGTCACGGCGCAGGTCAGGCGCCTTTCGCCCCCCAATGTCCGGTTCTCCCCGGCCTGGAAAACCCCCAATGTGGCTTTCGTCAGCTCCGAGCTGACGAAAGCCACATTGGCGTGCTGAAACCTGACGAATGCCGCATTGGGATTTTTTCCAGGTGCCGAACGACGCATTGGGGACCTGGCAGGGACCGAAGGACGCATTCGGGATATCGGCGGGTGGGAGAGGCCTGGGTCAGGCCGCTTTTTCGTCGGGGAGGGCTGGGGCGAGGCGCTTGCCGCCGCGGACGACCTTGGGGCGGGCGTCGGCCTCGGGGAAGGCCCATTTGCGGAGCGCCCAGAAGCGGAAGACCGTGCCGAGCAGGGTGCCGAGGATCATGCCGCAGACGAAGTCCGAGGTCTCCTGGAAGACCAGGCTGACGTTCGGCGTGTGGATGTGGAACAGGTTGCGCGCCAGGAAGAGCGGCAGCGCGTTCAGGCCGAGTGAGATCGCGCTGATGACGAAGAACAGCGCCGCCTCGTGCCGGTTCTCACGGCCGCCGCGGGTATCGAAGGCGAATTCGCGGGACGCGACGTACGAGAAGATCGTCGCGACCAGGACGCCGATCGCCAGTGCGATGGTCGGCTTGTCCGTCAGGACGGTCAGTTTCAGCGCATAGTTGATCGCGGTGGTGATCGCGAAGCTGATTCCCCCGACAATCGCGAAACGTAAGAGTTCGCGGTGTTTGGTCAGCTGCGCCCGCAGGCTCGGCATGCGCCAGAAGCTACTCCCGTCAGAACGGCAGCTTGATACCGGGGAGTACCTCGTGGCCTGTTTCCCCAGGTGGGGGCGGCTCTGGCGTCGGCGGAGCGCTGGTTGTCGGCTCCTGCTTGCTTTCGGTTGGCGGCTCTTCGGACGGCTTCGTCGATTCAGGCGTTTTCGTCTTCGAAGTCGGCTTCTTAGTCGGCGAAGGAGGCGTCAACGTCGCCTCGGAAGGCGGCGCCGGGTCCTCCTGGCAGAAGTGGCCATGGCAGTCGAAGAACAACGTCTGCGAAGCCGAAGCCACACCAAGCTGAGCCGTGACGGTGACGCCTTGCTCACGGGGCGGGCGGCGGTCCAGCGCGAGCCAGAGGTCGAGGTGCTCGTTCGGCTTGAGCGAGTCCTTGCTCACGCAGGATGTGCCGTCGGCGATCGGGGTGCACTTGGCACGCCAGTTGCCGAGGATCAGCTGGCCCGGGTAGTCGAAGGTGACGGTGACCGGCTTGGTGGTCGGCCCGGTGTTGCGCACCGCGACGTGCACGACCGGGTGCCGCACCCACGGCAGCGCCGAGTCCCACGCGCTGGTGACCTTGAGCGCGAGCGCGTCCGGTGGCGGCTTGACGTCGACCTTGACCTGGACGTCGACCTGCATTTCGGTGCCGGCGCTGACCGAACCGGTGAGTGTGCCGGTCTTCGCGGTCTCGTCGGCGACCAGGCGGAACGTGAGCACCGCCGACTGGCCCGGCTCGAGCCCGGTGCCCGTCTTGCAGACGATCGTGCCGGTGCCGCCGGGGCACGCGACGGCGATCGGCCCTGGTGCGGGCTGCTCCTGCGCGAAGTTCTGCGGGGCGTTTCCACCACCGGCCGGCACGGCCGTGACGCCGGGCGGGAGCCTCAGCTCGGCCTGCACCGGCTCCGACTTCGTCCCGCCGTCGTTCTTGACCGTGATCGGCATGTTCACCGGGCCGGAACCCGGCTGCAGCTGGACACCTTGCGCGGGCCCTGCCGCGATGACCTTCGCCGGTGGCGGCGGAGGCGGGGGCTCCGGTGTCGGCGTCGGGGTCTCCGACGGCGTTGGCGGAGCGGGCGTCGGCGTTGGCGTCGGGGCAGGCGACGGCGTGGGTGGCGGGGCGGACGGTGTGGGCTTGGGTTCGGGGGGCTTGGGGGTCGGCACGACCGGCTTCGGCGAAGGAGGAGCCGGCGCCACGGCAGCGGGCTTCTGCACCGCCGCCGGGATTTCCTGCGAGCCTCCACCCGCGGCGAGTGCCACCGCGATGGCGGCGGCGACGGCCACCCCGGACGCGGCGACGCTGGCGAACTGACGGGGCCCGGCCGCCGCGGCGCCCGCGGCGGCCCCACCCGCGCCACCGGAACCCGCTGCCGCGGCCGCGCCGAAGACGGCGCCCGCGGTCGCGGCGCTCGCCTTGGCCGCTCCGACCGCCGCGAGGTACCCGAGCACTCCGCCACCGAGCACCATCGGCGCGATGATGAGGCGCAGGCCGCCGTTGACGTCGGCGAGTTCGGCGGCGAGGTACCGGCAGCGCTCGCATTCGTCGAGGTGGGTCTCGACCTGGTTCTTCTCTCGTTTGGACAGTCCGTCGCGGGTCCACGCGCCCAGCCGCTCGGCGGTCGCGCGGCACCGTTCCGCGGACGTCTCGGCCAGGTGGACCTGCAGATAGGCCTGCCGCAGGCCCTCACGCGCGCGGTAGGCGAGCGCGGAGACGCCGTTCGCGGTCAGCCCGAGCAGCGGTGCGACCTCGGCGGGGGACTGCTGCTCGATCTCGGTGTGCCACAGCACGGCCTGCCAGCGCTCGGGCAGCCGCGCGAACGCCTTCGCTGCCATCGTGCGCTCGAGCCCGGCGACCGCGGTGTCGGAGAACGGGACGGTCAGCGCCTCTCCGACGGCGCCGCCGACGTCGGTCATGTCCTCGGTGAGGTCGACTCGCTTGTCTTTGCGCGTCTTGTCGTACGCGGTGTGACGCAGTGCGGTCAGCAGATAGGCACGGAAGGCTGAATCAGGGCCTTTTCCGACACGCAGGGTGTCCAGGACTTTCGCGAAGGCTTCCGACACCAGGTCGTCGGCCTCGGCACCCGACCGCGCGAGCTGGCGAGCCAGGTTGTGCGCCGCGCCCGCGTGCCGTTCGTACAGCGTGCCGTAAGCGGCGATCTGGCCGTGACGCACGGATTCGATGAGCTCGGCATCGCTCTTGCTGCTGAGATCCGCGGGGACGGTGGACACGGCACTCCTAGGTCGGGATTTGACGCAGCGCTCAGTGTGACGGACGGGGCCGCCGTCGTCACGGAAAGGGGCGGCCGATGACCCGGAGGATGCAAAAATTTCACCCACCCCCGGGGGTGAGCTTGCGCAAAACGCGAAAAAGCTTCCTCCGAAATCACCGTCACGTGTGCCCGCCCGTCACGTCCCCTCGTCGAAAGATCAAACGAGAGGGCGTAGCCAGTGGATGTGCCGGCTCTGTTCGGAAACGGCGAATCCATGTCGTCTCCCGGCGATGTGGACACTCCGCTTCGGACACTGCGAGCGCGTTGGCGCTCTGCCAGTATCGCCGCCGGCTGGCGGTTTCCGAGCGATTGGGCGTTGCCTGAAGTCGACGCCGTCTGTGCCGCGCTCCTGCGCGGTGGCCGCGCCGAGGTGGCGCTAGCCGGACTTGGCCGGGCGAGGGCCGCGGCGGGCGCGGGGCTCGCCGAAACCCTCAACGACCTGGCCGCCTTGCACGCGGTGCTCGCCGAACCCGACGCGGTGGACGGCTTCGTCTCACCCGACCCGGACGCCACCCCCGCGCGCCTGCTCCGGCTCACGGCGCTGGCCTGGGCGGATGTCGCCACCGATCAGATCGCGCACACCGAGGTCACCGATCCGCTGACCGGTCTGCCGACCGCCGCGTACCTGCGCACCCGGCTCGGCGAGGTCTACCGGCAAGCCGAGCGTGACGAGCGCGCGGCGGCCGAGGAGCACCTGCTGCTGGTGGTCTCGATGGATTTCTCCGGCGTCGCCGGCTGGTCACGGCTGACCGGGATGATCCTGGTCGCCGACGCCATCCGGGCGGTGTTCGACGGCGGCGAGAGCGTCGCCTCGCTCGGGCCGTCCACGGCGGCGGCGCTGGTCCCGCGTGATGGCCGCATCGCCTCGCGTGGTGTGCTGCTGCGGCGTGAGCTGAACGAACGGCTGTCCATCGACGCGCAGCTCCGGGACATCGAACCGGCGCGGATCTCGATCGTGCGCCTGCCCGCCTCGCATCACGCGGCCTGCGAGCTGCTCGGCAAGCATTCGCGCAGCTAAACCCCTGGTCAGACCTCGTGAGTGGTACGGCCGGTTAGAACCGGCAATACCACTCACGAGCCCTGACCAGGGGCTTCCTGACCGGGGAAGAGCCCGTCATGATTTCCTGATGGGGTGACCCGGACCGTTCCCGCCGCCGCTGACGGCGAAGCTTCGGCCAGCCTTTCCCAGCATCGCCTCGCCCTGCGCAGGTCGATCGCGCGCCTGTTCCACCGCCCGAAGTCGATCTTCGTACTGGCGCTGGCGCCGCTGGTCGCGATCGGGGTCGGGTTCTGGGGCTGGCAGCATGACTGGGTTCTCGGCGTCGACAGCGCGGTCTACCGCGCCGGCGCGCTCACCCTGCTCCACGGCGACCCGCTGTACGACGCGAACACGCTGATCCCGGAGCCGTGGTGGGCGCTCTTGCCGTTCACCTACCCGCCGTCCGCCGCGGCCTTCTTCATCCCGCTGGCCTTCTTCCCGACGCAGGTCGCCTGGGGTCTGCTGACCGCGGTCTCGCTGGCCGCGCTGGCGCTGGTCATCCGGATCGCGATCGGCGCGCTGCCGCGCCCCGCCGAGGACGGCCCGCGCTGGTGGGCCTCGCCCGCCCGTTCGACGCTGGCTTTCTTCCTGGTCTTCTTCGCGCTCGAGCCGGTGTGGCGGACGATCTTCCTCGGCCAGATCAACATCATCCTGATGGCGTTGATCATGCTCGACATCCTGGTGATCGGCGCCCGCGGTTCGCGCTGGGGCGGCGTGCTGGTCGGCGTCGCCGCCGCGATCAAGCTGACCCCGCTGGTCTTCATCGGGCACCTGTTCGTCACCGGCCGCCGGATGGACGCGGTGCGCGCGTTCGCCACGTTCATCGTGATCCAGGGCGCGATGTTCCTGGTCAACGCGCACGACGCGGCCCGGTACTGGACGGTCACCCTGCCCGACACCGGCCGCATCGGCCCGGTGCACTGGGCGGGCAACCAGTCGCTGAACGCGCTGCTCAACCGCGCCTCCGACCTCGCGCCGTGGGCGTCGAAGGCGGCGATGGGCATCGGCATCGTGCTGGCCATCCCGGCACTGTGGCTGATGCTGAAGTTCCACAAGAAGGGTCAGGCGCTGGCCGCACTGCTGGTCACCGCGTTCTGGATCCTGCTGATCTCGCCGGTCTCCTGGTCGCACCACTGGGTCTGGGTGGTCCCGCTGATCGTGCTGCTGGTTTCGCGGCTGCCGCAGACGTCACCGGCGAAGGCGTGGAAGCGCTGGCTGGGCACGGTCGCGGTGTTCTACGTCTTCGTGAGCTGCGTGCTGCTGCTGTTGCCCAACGGCCGCAATGTCGAGCTGCACTGGAAGGTGTGGCAGAACCTGCTCGGCAGCGCGTACATCCTGATGCCGCTTGTGCTGTTCGCCGCGATCACGCTGCGGTGGGCTCTCCAGAAACGGCGGGCGAGTGCCGAAGCCGGCTAAAGGCCTCGTCGCGGCTTTGGTCGCGGCGACGCTCGCGGTCGGGATAGTCGGCTGGCTTGCCGGTTGGCACCTTGGCGCGGACAGTGCCGTGTACCGCGCGGGTGCGCTGACCATGCTGAAGGGCGAGCAGCTCTACAGCGACCGCATGCTGACCACGCTGCCGTCGTGGGTGAACCTGCCGTTCACGTACCCGCCGGCCGCCGCGCTGATCTTCCTTCCGCTGGTCGCGATTCCCCCAGGGCTGATCTGGGGTGTCGTTTCGGCGCTGTCGGTGCTTTCGCTGGCCGTGGTCATCCGCGTGTTCGGCGTCAAGACGCTGTGGCTGCCCGCCGCCGTGGTCGGCGCGCTGGCGCTGGAGCCGGTGTGGAAGACGCTGTTCCTCGGGCAGATCAACCTGATCTTGATGGCCGTCATCGTGGTCGACGTGCTGGTCGTGTGCCGCCGCGGCTCGCGCTGGGGTGGCGTGCTGGTCGGTGTCGCCGCTGCCGTGAAGCTGACGCCGTTGATCTTCATCCCGCATCTGTTCCTGACCGGGCGTCGAGCTGACGCGTTCCGCGCGCTCGGCACGTTCGTGGCGCTGCAGGGCCTGATGTTCGTGGTCATCCCGTCGGACGCGGCCAAGTACTGGTCGGTCATGGGCGACCCCGGCAGGGTCGGCGCGGTGCACTGGATCTTCGACCAGTCGCTGAACGGCATGGTCAGCCGTGCCTCACACCTCGCGCCCTGGTCGCTGACGGTGGCACTGGCCATCGGCGCCGTGCTGGCCGTGCCCGCGGTCTGGCTGGTGTGGCGGCTGCACGCGCGCGGGGACGACTACGGCGCGTTGCTGGTGACGGCGTTCTACGCGCTGCTCCTGTCGCCCGTTTCGTGGACGCATCACTGGGTGTGGTCGGTGCCGCTGGTCGTGCTGCTCGTCACGCGCGGGCACCGGCTGGCCGGATGCGCGGTCGCGGCGCTGTTCGTGTCCTGCGTGGTGATGCTGGTGCCGAACGGCGGTGACCACGAATTCCGTTGGGGTATCGGGCTTTCCGTGCTCGGGAACGCGTACGTGCTGGCGGCGGCCGTCGTCCTGGTGGTGCTCGCCGCCCGCGAAGTCCGGCTCCTGCGCAGAGCCCCCGTACCCGCTCAGTAGCCCCTCCCGTCGCCCACCACCGCCCTCAACGGAGGCGCTCCGCGCCGCAGTAACATTCAGAACGCTATGGACAAACACACGGGTCTTCCGATCGTCGGTATGGTGGGCGGCGGCCAGCTCGCCAGGATGACGCACCAGGCCGCCATCTCGCTCGGCCAGTCGCTGCACGTCATGGCCGCGGGCGAGAACGAGTCCGCCGGGCTCGTCGCGGGCAAGGTCGTCCAGGGGCACCACACGGACCTCGACGCGCTGCGCGCGTTCGCCAAGGACGTCGACGTGGTGACCTTCGACCACGAGCACGTCCCGTGGGAGCACATGTACCAGCTCGCGCAGGAGGGCCACACGCTCCGGCCGGGCCCGGAGGCTCTGGCCTTCGCGCAGAACAAGCTGGTCATGCGCGAGATGATGCGCGGGATGGACATCGCGGGCCCGGAGTTCGCCGAAGTGTCCTCTGTGGAGGACGTGGCCGCGTTCGGCGAAGCGAACTCGTGGCCTGTCGTGCTCAAGGCGGCCGAGGGCGGCTACGACGGCCGCGGTGTCTGGATGCTCGACACCGCGCAGCACGCGCGTGAGGTCGTCCCCGAGCTGCTGGCCGCGGGCACGCCACTGCTCGTCGAGTCCAAAGTAGACATGAAGCGCGAGCTGTCGGCGCTGGTCGCCCGCTCGCCGTTCGGCCAGGGCGCCGCGTGGCCGGTGGTGGAGACCGTGCAGCGCGGCGGGATCAACACCGAGGTGCTCGCGCCCGCGCCGGGACTGAGCGAAGGACTGACGCAGCTGGCGCAGGATTTGGCGCTGCGTATCGCTTCCCAGCTCAATGTCGTCGGGCTGCTGGCGGTCGAGCTGTTCGAGACCGCGGACGGCCTGCTGGTCAACGAGCTCGCGATGCGCCCGCACAATTCGGGCCACTGGACCATGGACGGCGCCCGGACCTCCCAGTTCGAGCAGCATCTGCGCGCGGTGCTCGACTACCCGCTGGGCGCGACGGAACTGCTCAAGCCCGCCTGCGTGATGGGCAACGTGCTCGGCGCCGACGAGAAGCCGTCGATGAGCCCCGACGAGCGCGTCCACCATCTCTTCGCACGCTACCCGGACGCGCGGGTCCACTTGTACGGCAAGGAAGAACGTCCCGGCCGCAAACTCGGTCACGTCACTTTCCTCGGTGACCGCATGGAAGAGCTGCGCGATCGCGCGCTGCTGTCCGCACACTGGCTGTCCCACGCCGTCTGGCTGGACGGCCACGAGATCCACTAGGAGAACGTTATGGCGCCGCAGGTGGGCGTGATCATGGGCAGCGACTCGGACTGGCCCGTGCTGGAGGCTGCCGGTCAGGCACTCGACGAGTTCGGCGTCTCCTACGAGGTCGGCGTCTACTCGGCGCACCGGACCCCGCAGCGCATGCTGGACTACGCGACGTCGGCCGTCACCCGCGGCCTGAAGGTGATCATCGCGGGCGCCGGCGGCGCCGCGCACCTGCCAGGCATGGTCGCCTCGGCGACGCCGCTGCCGGTCATCGGCGTCCCGGTCCCGCTGAAGTACCTGGACGGGATGGACTCGCTGCTGTCGATCGTGCAGATGCCGGCCGGTGTCCCGGTCGCGACGGTCTCGGTCGGCGGCGCCCGTAACGCGGGCCTGCTGGCGGTGCGCATGCTCGCCGCGTTCGACGAGGACCTGCGCAAGAAGATGACCCGGTTCCAGGCCGACCTCGAAAAGCTGGTGCTGGACAAGGACGCGGCCCTGCGTTCCAAGGTGCAGGGCTCCTAGAGTTGTTGGCGTAGCTCGCGTTTGAGGATCTTGCCAGCGGCTGAAACCGGGATCTCGTCGACGAACCTGAGTTCCCGGATCCGCTTGTAGGGCAACACCTTCGCGTTGACGTCTTCAAGGATCCGTTCGGCGGGCGTGTCGGTCGCCTTCACCACGAACGCGACCGGTAGCTCGCCGACGTCCGCCTGCGGCCGCCCGACCACGGCGGCCGCGGCGACGGCTGGATGCGCGATCAGCAACTCCTCCAGCTCGCGCGGATAGACGTTATAACCCTTGTATAGCAACATGTCCTTCTTGCGGTCCACAATGGACAGATAGCCGTCGTCGTCGAGCACGCCGATGTCGCCGGTGTGCAGCCAGCCGTCGACGAGCGCGGCAGCGGTCTCTTCCGGCCGGTTCAGGTACCCGGCCATCACCTGCGGCCCGCGCAGGCAGACCTCGCCCTCGGTGTTGGGCGGCAACGGTTCCTCGCCGCCTTCGACGGCGACGAGCTTGACCTCGGTGTCGAACAGCGGCACCCCGACCGAGCCGACCTTGCGCAGCCCCGACCGGTACGGCGGCGAGATGACACCACCCATGGTGACCTCGGTCAGCCCGTAGCCCTCGGCGATCGGCACGCCGGGCAGCCGCTTCTGCAACGCCTTGATCATCTCGTGTGGCAGCGGCGCCGCGCCGGAACTGAGCACCCGCACCGAGGACAGGTCGCGGGTGTGGAAGTCAGGACACATCAGCAGCGCGGCGAACAACGCGGGCGCGCCCGCGATGGTGTGCACGCGCAGGCGTTCGGCGTCGGCGCAGTACGCGCGCGGGTCGAAGCGGTCGTGCAGGTGGATGCTGATGCCGGTCAGCACGGGGATGTTGAGCCCGCCGATCGTTCCCATCGCGTGGAACCACGGCGTCAGGTTGATCGCCACGCCGGTGCCGAGCGGCGTCGGCCACTCTTCCGGGTCACCGACCTGATCGAGTATGGGATTTCCGTCTTCGTCGACCGCGGGCAGCGAGCCGGTCTGCAGCGCCGCGCACTGCAGCGTGTTGACGACGACGTTGCGATGCGGCAGCCGCACGCCCTTCGAACGCCCGGTGGTCCCGCCCGTGTAGGACAGGTGCGCGAGGTCGCGATAGGGGTCGATCGCCACGTCAGGGCGCGTTTCGGACTGTCCCTCCTGGAACGCTTCGAAGCTCGGCTGATCTTCGCTCGTCGGCGAGACGACGATGACGCGCCGTACCGGCGTTTGGGCGCGAACGGCCTCCACACTCTGCGAAAACGACCCGAAGGTGACCACCGCTACCGCGCCGCAGTCGGTGAGCTGGAAGGCCAGATCGTCGGGCGGCAGCAGTGGGTTCGCCGGGCTGAAAGTGGCTCCGGCCAGCAGGGTTCCGTAGTAGGCGACGGGATACGCGAGACAATTCGGCAGGTGGATCGTGACCACATCGCCCGGCGCGACGCCGTCGGCGATCAGCGCGTTGGCGAACCGGCAGGCGGCCCGGTAGGTCTCGGTGAAGCTCAGGCTTTCGTCACCGTGCGCGAACGCGGTGCGTGTGCCATAGCGCCGGGCGGCTCCGGCCAGCAGCGACCCGACGGGCGCCTCCGGGTAGTCGAGCGAGCGGGGAAACTCCGAGGGCGAGACCGTGAGATCCATCACTCGAACCTACGAAAACTGGGGTGCGGAGCACAAGAACTGGGGTGGACGCCACAGTCCACGTCAGTGAACGGGCGCTAACATCGAGAGGTTGGGAAATCCTTGCTCGAGAGAGGTGACGCAGGTGTCTGAAGGCCCCGGGCTGTACGAACTGGCCGAGGAGCACGAGGAGCTGCGTGCTGCCGTACGCGCACTCGCCGAGAAGGAGATCCTCCCGTACGCCGCCGAGGTGGACGAGCAGGAGCGGTACCCGGCGGAGGCGAACGCCGCGCTGGTGAAGGCGGGCTTCAACGCCGTCCACATCCCCGACGAGTACGAGGGCCAGGGCGCCGACGCGATCGCCGCCTGCATCGTCATCGAAGAAGTGGCCCGTGTGGACGCTTCGGCCTCGCTCATCCCCGCGGTCAACAAGCTGGGCACCCAGCCGATCATCCTGTCGGCCTCGGAGCAGCTCAAGAAGCTCGTCCTGCCGTCGATCGCCTCCGGTGAGGCTTCGGCTTCGTACGCGCTGTCCGAGCGCGAAGCCGGTTCGGACACGGCGTCGATGCGCTGCCGCGCCCGTCTCGACGGCTCGAGCTGGGTCCTCAACGGCACCAAGTGCTGGATCACCAACGCGGGCGAGTCCTCTTGGTACACGGTCATGGCCGTCACCGACCCCAACGCCGAGAAGAAGGCCAACGGCATCTCGGCGTTCGTCGTGCACAAGGACGACCCCGGCTTCTCGGTCGGCCCCAAGGAGCGCAAGCTCGGCATCAAGGGCTCGCCCACCCGCGAGATCTACTTCGAGAACTGCGTCATCCCCGAGGACCGCATCATCGGCGAGCCCGGCACCGGCCTCAAGACCGCGCTCCGCACGCTCGACCACACCCGCCCGACCATCGGCGCACAGGCGCTCGGTATCGCGCAGGGTGCGCTGGACGCGTCGATCGCGTACGTCAAGGACCGCAAGCAGTTCGGCAAGTCCATCGCGGACTTCCAGGGCATCCAGTTCATGCTCGCCGACATGGGCACCAAGATCGAGGCCGCCCGCCACCTCGTCTACGCCTCGGCCGCGGCGACCGAGCGCGGCGACAAGCGCGCGGGCTTCATGGCCTCGGCCGCGAAGGCCTACGCGTCGGACATCTCGATGCAGGTGACCACGGACGCCGTCCAGCTCTTCGGTGGCGCCGGCTACACCCGCGACTTCCCGGTCGAGCGCATGATGCGCGACGCCAAGATCACCCAGATCTACGAAGGCACCAACCAGATTCAGAAGGTCGTGATGGCCCGCGCCCTCCTGCGCGGCTGATGCTTTTGGGGTCGTGAGTGGTACGGCCGGTTCTAACCGGTCTAAACACTCACGACCCCTTTTACGTGGTGGGGTCTTGGGCGTCGTCCTCGCGTTCGAAAAGGCTGCCGACGGTGCCGGGGGAGAGTTCGCGGTCGAACTCCAGCCGGTCGGTGATCTTGAAGCGCGGGATGAGGGTTCGGTCTTCGGGTTCGTCGGTTTCGACGGTGTAGGTGATCTTCTTGGCGGCGTCGATCGACCAGCTGCCGAAGAGGTAGCGGTTGAAATGGATCCGCAGCATGGCTGGGCCGATGACCCGCCAGGTGAAGCGCTGGACGTCGAACGAGCTGCTCCAGCTTTCCCACAACAGCCAGCCGGTGCCGTCCGGGCTGAACGTGACCGTGCCGAACTCAGGGGCGCCGGGGTGGATGTTCTGCTCGGACCAGGTTCCGTGGAGCCGCATGCGCTTGATCATGCCTTGGGGTCGTGAGTGGTATCGCCGGGGGTAAATCGGGCTAAAACCAACCGACCCCCGTCAGGGGGGGGCTGGGGGGGGAGGGTGGCGCGCAGAGGCGGGGGGGGGGGGGAAC
>NZ_JBHWEB010000116.1:22769-29781 GCF_042734395.1 Amycolatopsis sp. NPDC059657
GGTTAGAACCGGCCGTACCACTCACGACCCCAGTCCTGGGGGCGACTGGTCCGCTTGGAGCAGTCGATCGGCGGGGGTCGGTCGACAGGGTGAGACTGAAGCGATGGCTGACATGGCATCGCGTGCTGAGAAGAGTGACGTCGCCCAGGTGCTGGGCCGGATCGGGATGGGCTGCTTCGGGTTCGTGCACCTGGTGATCGCCTACATCGCCGTCAAGGTGGCCTTCGGTGCCTCCGGGCAGTCGGCTGACCAGAAGGGCGCGCTCGCCGAGGTCGGGTCGACCACGTTCGGCACCGTGCTGCTCTGGGCACTGGCGGCCGGGTTGCTGGCGTTCGCGGCCTGGCAAGGCCTCATGGTGGCGAACGGCTATCACTGGATCACCGACAAGGGCAGACAGGTGCGCAAGCGCATCGGGTCAGGCGTGCGGGGTGTGGTGGCGGTCGGGATCGGGATCTCGGCCGTGCAACTCGCTGTGGGGAGCGGCGAATCGTCGTCGACCGGGCAGTCGCAGGGGCTGACGGCGAAGGTGCTGGCCTGGCCCGCTGGGCCGTTCCTGGTGGTGCTCGCCGGGGTCGCGGTGCTCGGGGTGGCGGTGACCGCCGCGGTCAAGGCCATCAAGAAGAGCTTCATGGAGGATCTCGACACCAATCGAGACTGGGTCGAGAAGCTGGGGATGGCGGGATACCTGGCGAAGGCTGTCGTTTACGCGATCGTGGGTGTCCTGCTGGGCATCGCCGGGTTCAACGCGGACGCGAATCAGGCGGGCGGGCTGGATGTCGCGCTGAAGACGCTGGCGGCTCAGCCGTTCGGAAGTGTGCTGCTCACGGTCGTCGCGCTGGGGTTCGCGGCGTTCGGCGCGTACTGCTTCGTGGCGGCCAGAGAACACCGGACTTGATCCTGTCGGGTTCCTGTCGATACCCGTGATCTCCTGTCGAAAACGGTGGAAAACCTCCTAGCGTGGGCCCGGTAAGTTGAATCTTCACTGATCGGGGAAGCCTGATGTTCGCTCGCGTCAAAGATGTCACGCTGCTGCTGGGTCGGATCGGGGTCGCGGTCGTCTTCCTCGCGCACGGTCTGCAGAAATGGGACAACGGGATCGCCGGGACCGCCGGTTTCTTCGGCAAGATGGGCATTCCGCTGCCCGAGGTCGCCGCCGTGTTCGCGATGACCGTGGAAATCCTTGGCTCCATTGCCTTTATCGTCGGGTTCGCGCTGCCGCTGGTCGCGATCGGCTACGTGGTCGTGTCCGTCGGCGCGCTGCTGTCCGTCCACATCGACAACGGGCTGACCGGGCAGGGCGGTTACGAGCTGGTGTTCGTGCTCGCGCTCGCCGGGCTGGCGCTCGGGTTCAACGGCGGCCGGATCTCCTTGGACCACCTGCTCTTCTGGAGCAAGCGCGAACAGCGCGAGCTGCAGCCCGCTTAGCCCAGCAGGTCGGCCGTCGTGCGCTCCGCCGCGCGGCGGTCGGCCAGTTTCGCGGGGTCCGCGTTGCTGACGTGGACCAGATGCGCGCCGGCCGAGAGTGGCGCGAGCAGGCCGTCGAGTACGCCGTCCGGGAATGTCCAGTCCACTGTGGAGAGTACGCGGTCGGCTGAGGTGATGCCCAGTTTCGAAGCACGGGAACGGGCTTCAGCGAGTACTTCGTCCACAGTGGACGACAGCAGCGCCGGGGAATCGCCGGGGATCGGGAACAGCGGCGAGAAGTCGTCGCCGTACATCTTCACGTCGGCCAGGAAGTTCAGGCCGCTGGTGACGCCCATGCCCATGCCGAACGGGTCCATGGCCACGATCGGCGTCAGCGAAGCAGGCGAAGTCTCACCGGGGCCCACGAAGGTGACGCCGGGGGCCTCCGTGACCACCGTGGCGCCGCACCACCACGCGCCGAGCAGCACTCCGGCCGTCTGCCAGTGCGCGGGCAGGCGTACGCCGACCTCGTCGCCCGCTTCCACGTCCGCCTCTTCGACGAGCCAGTTGGCCGTCTTGGCCGCCCAGTTCACCGTGGTGGCGACGGACAGCTCGATCCGGCTGCCGGTGGCGTCGTCGTAATGCGTGATCAGCGGACGCGCGGGCGAGGACAACAGCGGTCGCAGCAGGTGCTCGGTGAGGCTCACGGACACCACGTTAGTTCACGCAGGGGACCGAAGGTGCCGCCGCCGCTGGTGCGCCGCCGCCACCCGTCGGCGCGGTGCGCCCGACCAGGCCATGCAGGAACTGGCGGACCGCCGCAGGGTCGACCTCGACGATGCTCTGCTGGCCGTCTTCGCTGCGGCCGTTGATGTTGACCACCGGAATCGTCTCGAAGGCGATGGTGCCGGACGCGATGCTCTTGACCTGCTGGGCGAAGTCGAGCAGGTCAAGGCCTTCGTCGAGCACGATCGACTTGTGGATCGCCTCGATCAGGTTGCCCATGGTCGACGGACTGGCCAGCGTTCCCGCTGAGAGCACCTGGTTGATCGCCGACGACAGGAACGCCTGCTGCCGCACGATGCGGTCCAGGTCGCCACGCGGCAGGTTCTTCCGCTGGCGCACAAAGGAAAGCGCCTCGCCGCCGGACACCTTCTGCTCGCCGCGGCGGAAATTGGCTCCCGAATCGGCGTCCGAGGTCGAATGGTTCAGGCAGACGGTCACGCCACCGAGCGCCTCGGTGAGCAGGTAGAAGCCCAGCAGGTTGACCTCGGCGTAGTGGTCGATGCGGACCTGGGTGAAGTCCTGCACGGTCTGGACCAGTACGTGGCGCCCCTCCTGGTCGGAGTCGCGCTCGATCTTCTCGCGATCCTTCTCACCCTCGCCGCGCCGCGCGGAGGCGAACTTCTCCTTGGCGACGCCGTACGCCGAGTTGATCTTCGTCTTGCCTCGGCCGGGCACCTCGACCCAGGTGTCGCGCGGGATCGAGACCACCGACGGCTTCCCGCCGTTCTTCGGGATGCGCAGCAGGATGATCGTGTCCGTGCTGACGCCGGGATTCTCCTCGGTCCGCAGCTGCTTCAGCATGCGCAACGGCAGCTGGTGACCTTGCTGGTCAGTGCGCGCGTCGCTGCCGACCAGCAGGATGTCGTTCGCACCGTCGTCGGCAGGCGGCGCGGCGGGGTCGTCCGGCTTGCTCAGCGCGTTCGTCGTCGGGAGATTGTTCTGGACCTGCTCGGTCGCGACGTAGGCGTAGCCGCTCGAGGCCAGCGCGACCACCGAGAGCAGGGCCAGCCCGATCTTCCCGGCGAGCCGGACGGGGTGCCTGCGGCGAACCTCGGGCTCGGTCTCTTCGGGTTCGGGTTCCGGTGTCGGTGTGGGGGTGTCCTCGTTCTTCGGACGAGGGTAGGGCGTCGGCTTCGGACGCTCCTCCCCGTCTAGTTCACGCAAGGCACGCCACCCGCGGTGATCGGCTTCTGCTCCGGCGCCGACGAGGACGTCGCCGGGGACGACGGCGTCGACTTCGGCGCCGAGCTGCTGGTGGGCGGGGCCGAAGCCGCCGTCGTCACGCCCTTGAAGTCCTTGCCGAGCAGCACCCGCGCGTGCCCCTTGGCGACGTCACGGTCCGGCTCCAGCTCAACCGATTCGCCCAGCACCTGCTTCACCAGCTCCACAGAGGCCTCGTCACCCGGCGCGAACCGGATGACCGTGGTGCTGCGAGCCGCGAGCTTGGTGTTCTCGCCGAGCTGGAAACCCTTCTCCGACAGCGCCTGCCGCGTCTGCTCGCCGAGCCCGGTGCCGGTGCCGTCGAACAGGTCGATCGTCACGGCCTCGGCGCCCGGCAGCTTCGCGCCGGGCTTCTCCTCCGGCGCGTTGGGATCGTGGACGAGCCTCGACACCGCGGCGCGCACCTCGACCGGGTCGACGCGGAGCACGTCCGCGCCACCGATGACGGCGTTGCCCTGCGTCGGGATGGTGTGGAACTCGATGTTCCCGCCGCTCAGCCCGCGCATCTGCTCGGCGAACTCGAACAGGTCCCAGCCTGCCGAGAGCACCACGGACTTCTTCACCGCGTCGACCAGCTCGGAGATCTTGAACGGGTTCGCCAGCACCGAGCTGGAGAGCACCTTGTTCGCCAGCCCGGACAGGAACGCCTGCTGCCGGACGATCCGGTCGAGATCGCCGTTGGGCAGCCCGTGCCGCTGGCGCACGAAAGCCAGTGCCTGCGCGCCTTCGATGGACTGCCTGCCAGCCGGAAGGTCCACTCCGGACAGTCGTTCCTTCACAGGCGTGTTGAGGCAGACGTCGATGCCGCCGATGGCCTTCGTCACCTCGTAGAAGCTGGCGAGGTTGACCTCGGCGTAACGGTCGATCATGCCCGGCTTGCCGATGAACGTCTCCAGCGTCTGGATGAGGTTCTTGCGCCCGGCGATCTTGGCCTTGCCGTCGACGTCCTTGAGGTCGCTGTTTCCTTGCTGCTGCAGGGTTTTCGAGGTGTCGTTGTAGGCGTACACGTACGCGCTGTTGAGCCGGTGCTTGCCGAAGCCGCCGGTGATCTCGACCCACGAGTCACGCGGGAACGAGATGGCGATCGCGCGCCTGCCGTCCTGCGGGATGTGCACCAGGATCATCGTGTCGGTCTGGCGCTCGCCGTCGGAGATGCCGCCGTGCAGCATGTCGAGCACCTCGCGCGACAGCGGGTTGCCCTGCGCGTCGGTGCGGCTGTCCTGGCCGACCAGGAGTATGTCGATCGCGCCGTCGAGCGGCTTCGCGTGCAGCTGGTTGTTCTCGAAGACGTCGGTGGTGGCGAGTCCCTCGTTCGGGTCACCGATGAACTGCCAGCCGTACCAGGTGACGGTGAGTACCGCGACGGACACGAGTGTCACCAGCGTTTTTCCACCACGGCGCGCGAAGGTGCCCGCACCATGGTCACGACGGCGACGCGGTGCGGGGATCGGTTTCGGTGGCCACTCGGTCACGCTCGGTCCTCCCCGCCGACAAACCCCTGGGCATGAGCTTGCCCCCGGCTCCAGATTACCGACCTGATGTAAGGCGTCCGTACGACGGGAGTGCGCTCGAGTGGCCCGTGGAACACTGAGCGAGGCGGTACGACGATTCGAAGGGGACGGAACATGCGGGTACTGGTCACCGGCGGCGCGGGGTTCATCGGTTCGCATTATGTGCGACAGGTGCTGACCGGCGCATATCCAAGCCTCTCCGGTGCCGAGGTGATCGTGCTGGACAAGCTCACCTACGCGGGCAGCGAGGAGAACCTCGCGCCGGTCGCCGACGACCCCAGGCTGCGCTTCGTGCGCGGCGACATCTGTGACCCCGGCGTGGTCACCGAGGTGATGGCCGGGGTGGACCTGGTCGTGCACTTCGCCGCCGAGTCCCATGTGGACCGTTCGATCCTCGGGTCGGCCGACTTCGTGCTGACCAACGTGCTCGGCACGCAAACCCTGCTGCAGGCCGCCCTTTCGGCGAATGTGGGCAAATTCGTCCACGTCTCGACCGACGAGGTGTACGGATCCATCCAGGAAGGCTCGTGGTCGGAAGATCACATCCTGGAGCCGAATTCACCCTATTCGGCGTCGAAGGCGTCCTCGGACCTGCTGGCTCGGTCGTTCTTCCGCACCCACGGGCTGCCGGTGTGCGTCACGCGGTGCTCGAACAACTACGGGCCGTACCAGTTCCCCGAGAAGGTCATCCCGCTGTTCGTCACCAACCTGCTCGACGGCAAGAACGTGCCGCTGTACGGCGACGGCCTCAACGTGCGTGACTGGCTGCACGTCGACGATCACTGCCGAGGCATCCAGCTGGTCGCCGACGGCGGGCGCGCCGGCGAGATCTACAACATCGGCGGCGGCACCGAGCTGAGCAACCGCGAGCTGACCGAGCGCCTGCTGGCCGCCGTCGGCGCCGGCTGGGAGCGGGTCGAGCCGGTGGAGGACCGCAAGGGCCACGACCGGCGCTACTCGGTCGACATCACCAAGATCAACAAAGAGCTCGGCTACACCCCGCTGAAGACCTTCGACGAGGGCTTGGCCGAGACCGTTCGCTGGTACACCGAGAACCGCCAGTGGTGGGAGCGCCTCAAGGACCGCGCCGCGCTGACGGGAAAGTGAGTACTCGTTGCTGACAGTTCTGGTGCCCGGTGGATCGGGGCAGCTCGGGCAGGACCTCGCCGCTCTGGCGGGTGACGGCGTCAAGGTGACGGCGCTGGGGTCGAAGGAACTCGACCTCACCCGCACCGGTGACGTCATCCGCGTGGTGACCGAGTTCGCGGACGCCGCGAAGGACGCCGGGCAGCGGCCCGTGGTCGTCAACGCGGGCGCGTACACGGCGGTCGACAAGGCCGAGACCGAGGAAGAGCGCGCGTTCGCGGTCAACGCCGACGGCCCGCGCGTGCTCGCGGCCGCCTGCTCGGCCCGCCGGGTGCCGCTGATCCACGTCTCGACGGACTACGTGTTCCCCGGCGACGCCTCGCGGCCGTACGAGGTCACCGACCCGATCGGGCCACGCAGCGCCTACGGCCGGACGAAGGCCGCGGGCGAGGACGCCGTGCTCGGCTCGGGCGCGCGGGCGTGGATCGTGCGCACCGCGTGGGTGTACGGGAAGACCGGGCACAACTTCGTGCGCACCATGGTCAGGCTGGAAGCCGAGCGCGACACGGTGTCCGTTGTGGACGATCAGCGCGGCTCGCCGACGGCCTCCGCCGACCTGGCGGCCGGGTTGCTGGAACTGGCAGGCCGGATCGTCGCGGGCGACGCCCCGTCGAGCCGGATCCTGCACTGCACCGGCGCGGGCGAGACGACCTGGTTCGGCTTCGCGCGCGCGATCTTCGAGGCGGCGGGCGCCGACCCGGAGCGGGTGAAGCCGTGCACCAGCGCGGACTTCCCGAGCCCGGTCGCGCGGCCCGCGTACTCGGTGCTGTCGAACGCCTCGTGGGCCGAGGCCGGGCTGACGCCGCTGCGGCACTGGCGGGAGGCCTTGACCGCCTACTTCAAGGGCTCGTGAGCGTTGGGGGGGGGGGTGCTTCCCCCCCAACCCCAACCCCCCCAAAAATGAGTATTTATTATAAAGGGGGTTCGCCGCGAGGGGGGATGAA
>NZ_JBHWEB010000117.1:0-29391 GCF_042734395.1 Amycolatopsis sp. NPDC059657
CCCCGCCTAGCACCGATTGACGTGTTGGGTGGGGGCGCGTTTCACCCCCCCCCCACCGCTCACGACCCCTAGCTGACGAGGTTCCAGAGGTAGCTGGGGCTCTTGACCGGCGCGGTGACCTTCTTGGTCCACAGGTTCTTGACCTTGCACGGCGGCACGATGCGGTACTTCACGACGGTGAAGGAGCGGCCTTCCTTGTACTGCTGCAGCCGCATCGTCTTCCCGGCGGGCACTTCGGCCGTGTACGACCACGAGTCCGACTTCGAATAGCTTCCGCCGACACTGACCGACAGCGAAGCGCTGGCCTTCGCGAAGATGATCCCGGCCTCGGCTTCCGTGGTGCCGGTGATGGACGCGTTCACCTCCGAGGTCGTGGTCTTGTTGTAGGTGATGCTGCCGGGACCCGTGAGGTAGTCGCTGCGCAGGTTCGTGGCCATCCAGGCCTTCGCGCCGTTCGAGATCTTGTAGTCCGGTGGGTCGTTGACCTCGGGACAGGGCTGGATCGCCAGCGCCTGGGCGGCTGGCGCGACGCACAGCCCGGCGGTGAGCGCGATCGAGGCGACGACATGGCGAAGACGCATGGCAGGCTCCCAAGAGTCGATCTTGGTTCGAAGCTACCGGGCCAGGCCCGAATCGCGTGAAGAAGTAACCGACCGGGTTACGGGTTCGCCAGCAGGTGTTCCAGCGGCGCGGCCTTGTGCAGGCATTCCTGCCATTCGCCGCCCGGCTCCGAGTCCGCGGTGATCCCGCCGCCGACGCCCAGCGCGATGCGCCCGTCCGCGATCTCGAAGGTCCGGATCGCGACGTTCAGTTCCATGCCCGCGACGGGGGACGCCAGCCCGATCGCTCCGGTGTAGACCCCGCGTGGCGTGTGTTCCAGCTCGGCGATCAGGTCCAGCGCCCTGATCTTCGGCGCGCCGGTGACCGAGCCGGGCGGGAATGTCGCGGCGAGCAGTTCGGCGTCGGACGCGTCGAGCCGTCCCTCCACGGTGGACTCCAGATGCCAGACGCCGGGTGCGGGCCGCACGCGCAGCAGTTCCGGCACGCGCACGCTGCCGACCGCGCACACCCGGCCGAGATCATTGCGCACCAGGTCGGTGATCATCACATTCTCTGCGACGTCCTTTGTGGACTCGCGAAGTCGCGAAGCCAGCTCGTCGTCTTGTGCGTCGCGTCGCGGCAGTGTGCCCTTGATCGGTGTCGATCGGACCCGATCTCCTTGCCGGGCAAGGAAAAGCTCAGGCGAGAGCGAGACGAGCGAACCCCACGAGCCGCTCAGGAAAGCCGCGCGGCGTGGTGCCATCCGCCGGATGCCTTCGGCGAACAACGCCTCGGGCGACCCGGTGAACTCACCGGTGAACCGGGTGCAGATGTTCGACTGGAACAGCTCGCCCGCTTCGATCGCGTGCACGCAGGATTTCACGGCGGTGTGATGATCCGACGGAAGCGGGCGGTCCAAAGTGGCCGCCTGCCACTGCGGCTCGGGCGCGGGATGGGAGAGCAGTGCTTCCAGTTCGTCGGCCAGTGCGACGCGGGCGGGATCCAGCGTTTCGAACCACCATTGACCGTCCGCGTCGAGGCGCAGCACGTGATCCGCCCAGCCCCAGGCCGCCGCGGGCAGCCCGGTCGACCGTCCGGACGGGTCGGTCAGGTCGTAGGACAGGTAGCCGAACCAGCCCCCGCCGACCGCGCCCGGTACCGAGTCGCGCACGGTCTGTTGCTCACTAGGTATCGAAAACGCTTGCGAGGCGTCGAAAGCGCCCAATCGCACGCTCGGCGCGAGTACCGCGCGCGAGCCGAACCACTCGCCGCTCAACGCCGCGGGCGGCGCGATCCCCAGCTCGCGGGCACGCGCACCGAGCAGCAGCAACGCCGAATCAGGCGTCACCGATGACGAGAGCGCGCGCACCACCAACCGCATGCGGGGGATTGTCGCAGGACTCAGAGCAGTAAATCGCCCAATGTGAACGGATACACGACCGCGTCCTGCGCCACCTGCCCGCGCACGCCGGGCACCGCGGGTGCGAAACCGTGCTGGTGCAGGCCGAGCCGCGAATGGAACCAGCCGGGCCGCCCGGGGATGCCGTTGTGCCGGACGAGCCAGAGGATGACCTCGCTGTCGGCCCACCGATCGGGGTTGAGCCGCTGGCTCACCCAGCAGTCGTAGTCGGCGTAGATCAGCACCCGCTTGATCCGTGCGGCGTGCCGGACCGCCTTGATCCAGGCCTTGATGAACTTGTCGTCCACGCTCATGGCTTCGACTTCGAGCGCGGGCGCCAGCGAACCGGGCGCGAACGCGCCGAGTTTGCTCGCGGTGCGGACGAAGAACTCGGCCTGGTCGTGCACCGCTCCCGGCCGCGCGTAGTGCCGCGCGCCGGCGTGGATGCCGGCTCGCTGGGCGCCCGCCAGCAACCGTTCGGCGGCCAGCGCGCTCCAATTCGTGTTCTCGGTCAGTGTCACCGACGCGAATCTGAAATCGCCGATTCGGACCGCGGCCCAGTCGTCCACGGTCTCCCGATGGGAAAGGGTGATTCCCAGTTCGGTATCCGGCTCGCTCATTCGCACCGCCCTCGCTGCAGTGAAAGGTCACCTTACGTGCGTACTGCCTTCGCAAGGTGACCTTTCACGTCAGCGTGTCTCAGGCGTTCTCGCGTTGGAACGTCCTCGCGCCCCACCAAACGGCCAAAATCGCCATCACGACGACGACCACGCTGCCGGTGAAGACCGCGTCCATCGCGAAGTCACCCTTGAACGTGTTCCGCTCGACGTCGACGACATGCCGGAACGGGTTGATGCGGGAAACGTTGTACAACCACGCAGGCGCGACGCCCGCGGTGATCGGCAGCAGAATCCCCGAGAGCAGCAGCAGCGGCATCAGCACCGCGTTCAGCAGAGCCGGGAACGACTCCTCGCTCTTCAGCGTCAACGCCAGCGCGTACGAGCACGAAGCCAGCGTGACCGCGAGCAGGAACACGATCACCAGGCTCAGCAGCACTCCGACGAACGGCGCGTTCAGATCGAACACGAAGTACGCCAGCGCGATGATCAGCACGGCCTGGAAAACGGCCTGCAGCGCGTTCGCGAGCACCTTGCCGAGCAGCAGCGCCGCCCGGCTGACCGGGGTCACCCGCATCCGCTCGACCACGCCGGAGCGGTATTCGGCGAGCAGCCCGAAGCCGACGAACGAACTGCCGAACAACGCCAGCTGCGCGATGAGCGCCGGGGTGAGCAGCATCCAGCCGTCCACCTCGGTCAGGCCCTGCGCCTGCATCGCCTTCACCATCAGCGGACCGAACAGGAACAGGTACAGCAGCGGCTGCATGATCCCGATCATGATCCAGGTCGGGTTGCGCAGCGCCGCGACCATGTCACGCCGGAAGATCAACCAGGTGTCACGCAACATCGGCCGCCTCCTTTTCCCGCGCCGGCGCCTGCGCGCCCTCTTCGGCGTCGCGCAGGCTGCGCCCGGTGAGCACGAAGAACACGTCGTCGAGCGTCGGGCGGTGCACTTCCATCGACCGCATCGCGATGCCCTCGGCGTCGAGCGCGCGCAGCAGCTCCGGCATCGCGATGTCGCCGCGCGGCACCCGGAACCGGATCGTGTCGTCCACAATGGACATCTCGTGCGCTCCTCGCAGCCGTCCGGCGATCTCCGCGGCCCGTGACACGGACTCGCGGGGCACGCCGACGACCACGCCGTCGCCGGAAACCCGTTCCTTCAAGGCGTCCGGGCTGCCCTCGGCGACGATCTCGCCGTTGTCGATGACGATCAGCCGGTCGGAGAGCGAGTCGGCCTCGTCCAGGTAATGCGTGGTCAGGAAGACGGTCACGCCCTGCTCGGCGCGCAGCCTGCGGATGTGCTCCCACAGGTTGGCCCGGCTCTGCGGGTCGAGCCCGGTGGTCGGCTCGTCCAGGAAGATCAGGCCGGGTGAGTGAATGAGCCCCAGTGCGATGTCGAGCCGCCTGCGCTGGCCGCCCGACAGTGTCTTCGTGAACCGCTGGTCCAGCCCCGACAGGTCCAGCTGGCCGGTGAGCTCGGCGCCACGCGCTCGCGCGTCGGCCTTGGACATGCCGTACAGCCTGCCCTGCAGCTCGATCTCCTCGGCGACCTTCGATTCCGGCGCGGTGCCGCCGCCCTGCGCGACGTAACCGATCCGCTTGCGTACCCCCAGCGGGTCCTTCAGCAGGTCCACGCCGCCGACCATGGCTTCGCCGGCGGTCGGCTTGAGCAGTGTGGTGAGCATGCGCAGGGTGGTGGTCTTGCCCGCGCCGTTCGGGCCCAGGAAGCCGACGAGCTCGCCGGCTTCGACGTCGATGTCGACGCCCTTGACGGCGTCGACCGTGCGGCCCCTGGCGGTGAACCGCCTGGCGAGGCCGCGTGCCTTGATCATGAGAACCCCTCTCGTAATCAAACTTGACTAGTTTGACGGGCAAACTCTGCCCCAAAAGGGTGCGCTAGTCAAACTTGATTAGCTCTCGGGCTCGCCGAACACGGTCTCTTTTTCGCCCGCCATGACGTACTCGCCCTGCTCCAAGCGGCCGATCATGTCCCGCAGCCAGCCGACGTCGGCCTCGGCGTGCACGTGCCACAGCCGGTACAGCTCGCTGACGTGCGCCGGCTTGGCGAAGTCCGTGAAGTGCTCGCGGGCGTAGAGCGAAGCCTGCGCCTGGCCTTCCATCTGCATGAGCCGGTGCTTGAGGAGGCTGACGACGCGCTCGCGGGGGAGCGCGGTCATGAAGGTGACGGCCGCCGCCAGCGTGTACGGGCTCGGGTCGTTCGTCGACAAGGCCGTGCTGAGGAGCGTTTCGAACTCTTCCTCGCCCTCGCCGGTCAGGCGGTACGCCGTCCGGTCCGGCCCGCCGCTCTCGCCGGTGTCGGCGACCTGTTCGAGCAGGTTCTCGCCGGTCATCTTCTTGAGCGCGTGATAGATCGAGCCCGGCTGCACGTTGCCCCACTTGTCGGCCGACCACGACAGCAGCTCGCGGCGCACCTGGTAGCCGTGCGCCTGGCCGTACATCCGTACGACCCCGAGCACGAGCAGTCGCGTCGCGGACAAGAGTGACCTCCAAGCAGTACCTGACAACAATGCACGAGACAGCATCCGTAGGCTAAATAAGCATGAGTACCTCCGTGTTGACAGCGGTGGCCTGGCCGTACGCCAACGGCCCCCGCCACATCGGCCATGTGTCCGGATTCGGCGTCCCCTCCGACGTCTTCTCCCGTTACCAGCGAATGGCCGGCAACCGGGTCCTCATGGTCTCGGGCACGGACGAGCACGGCACCCCGATCACGGTCCAGGCGGACAAGGAAGGCCTCACCTCCCAGCAGACCGCCGACAAGTACACCCGCCAGATCGGCGAGGACCTGCGCGGACTCGGCCTCACCTACGACCTGTTCACCCGCACCACCACCGGGAACCACGCGAACGTCGTCCAGGAGATCTTCCTGGCGCTGCACCGCAACGGCTACGTCGTGCCCAGGACCACGACCGGCGCGATCAGCCCGTCGACCGGCCGCACGCTGCCCGACCGCTACATCGAGGGCACCTGCCCGATCTGCGGTTACGACGGCGCGCGCGGCGACCAGTGCGACAACTGCGGCAACCAGCTCGACGCCGCCGAGCTGATCAACCCGAAGTCGCGGATCAACGGCGAGACGCCGAAGTTCGTCGAGACCGAGCACCTGTTCCTCGACCTGCCCGCCTTCGCGCAGACGCTGGGCAAGTGGCTGTCGACGAAGACCGACTGGCGCTCGAACGTCCTCAACTTCACCAAGAACCTGGTCGACGACATGCGGCCGCGGCCGATCACCCGTGACATCGACTGGGGCGTCAAGATCCCGCTCGACGGCTGGCGTGACCAGCCGCTGAAGCGGTTCTACGTCTGGTTCGACGCGGTCATCGGCTACTTCTCGGCCAGCGTCGAGTGGGCACGCCGCTCCGGGAACCCGGACGCGTGGCAGGAATGGTGGCTCAACCCGGACGCCCAGACCTATTACTTCATGGGCAAGGACAACATCACCTTCCACGCCCAGATCTGGCCGGCGCTGCTTTTCGGCCACAACGGCGAGGGCGACCACGGCGGCCAGCCGGGCCCGTACGGCAAGCTCGCGCTGCCCGGCGAGATCGTGTCGTCGGAGTTCCTGACCATGAGCGGGTCGAAGTTCTCGACCTCGCGCGGCACGGTCATCTACGTCAACGACTTCCTGCGCGACTTCGGGCCGGACTCGCTGCGCTACTTCATCTCGGTGGCGGGCCCCGAGACACAGGACACCGACTTCACCTGGGACGAGTTCGTCCGGCGCACGAACTTCGAGCTGGCCAACGAGTGGGGCAACCTGGTCAACCGGTCCATCTCGATGGCACACAAGAACGTCGGCGCCATCCCGCGCCCGGACGCGCCGGCCGCCGCTGACGAGGAGCTCAAGGCGCTCTCGCGCAAGGCGTTCGAGATCGCGGGCGGGCACCTGCGGCGCTCGCGGTTCAAGATGGCCGCCGGTGAGGCCATGCGCGTCGTCACGGCCGCGAACCGATACCTGTCGGACCAGGAGCCGTGGAAGCTCAAGGACGACCCGGCACGGCGCGACAGCGTGCTGCACACCGCGCTGCAGGTCGTCTCGGACGCCAACACGCTGCTGACGCCGTTCCTGCCGCACTCGGCGCAGAAGGTGCACGAGGCGCTGGGCGGCACGGGCGTCTGGGCGTCGCAGCCGGAGCTTCAGGAGGTCGAGGACCTCGACATCCCCGGCCGGATCAACCCGATCCTCACCGGTGACTACGCGAGCGAGCAGGCGCGCTGGGAGTCGGTGCCGATCGAGGTCGGCAGGCCGCTGCAGAAGCCGAGCCCGCTGTTCACCAAGCTCGACCCCGAACTGGGCGAGACGGGTCCCGAGTGGGCGCCGATCGTCAAGTGAGCAAGCCGCCTCGCGAGAAGCCGCCGGTACCGGACAGGTTGCCGGTATCGGTGGTGGACTCGCACACCCACCTCGACGCGTGCGGCGCCGTCACGGCCGAGGACGTCCGCGAGATCGTCGACCGCGCCGAGCGCGCCGGGGTGGGCAGGGTGGTGACCGTCGCCGACGACCTCGCTTCGGCGCAGTGGGCCGCCGAGGCGTCCACTTGGGACGAGCGGGTGTTCGCGGCCGTCGCCGTGCATCCCACGCGCACCAAGGAGTTCGGCGAGGCAGAACGGTCCGAAGTGGAGCGGCTGGCCAGGCAGCCCAGGGTGGTCGCGGTCGGCGAGACCGGTCTCGACTACTACTGGGACTACTCGCCGCACGACGCCCAGCAGGAGGCGTTCCGGTGGCACATCGACCTCGCCAAGCGGGTCGGCAAGCCGCTGATGATCCACGACCGCGACGCCCACGAGGACGTGCTGCGGGTGCTGGAGGAGGAGGGCGCGCCGGACGACGTCGTGTTCCACTGCTTCTCCGGCGACGAGGTGATCGCGCGGCGCTGCGTCGACGCGGGCTACGTCCTGTCCTTCGCGGGCACCGTGACCTTCAAAAACGCCCGTTCTTTACGGGAAGCGGCGAGATTGGTCCCTTCGGAGCAATTCCTGGTGGAAACCGACGCCCCGTTCCTGACCCCGCATCCGTTCCGCGGGCAGCCCAACGAGCCGTACTGCGCGGCCTACACGGTCCGTAACCTCGCCGAGGTCAGAGGGGTCGGCGTGCACGAGATCGCCGAGTCCGCGCGGCGCAACGCCGAGCGGGTATTCCGACTCCTCAGCGTCACAGGGGGTTGAACGCGTTGCTACATAAGGAATCTTGGTTAACCCACTCGATGGAGTGACACAAGTCACAACACTCCGGGGGGTGTTTGCGCAACCCCCCGGCCTTCGTTACTGTCCCGTGATCGTGCCGCTTCAGCTGTTGCCGAAGCGCACACCCTTGGTCACGTGAGCACGCGTCGGGGCGTGATGCGGACCGAGGAGCAACGACCTCTTTCGAAAGGGATCGACCCTGTGACTGGCACATTCAGACGCACTGACGCGCGTCTTGAGGACACGTTCGCCGCGCCCTATGCGGGCCCGCTGGCGACGCTGGACCGGCCCGCACACGGCGAGCTCGACTTCTCCGACAGCCTCGCTGTGACCCACCAGGACGTGCTAGCCGCGCTCGGCCCCGACGCCGAGATCCTGATGAACGAGATCGACGTCGACGTCGACGAGCTGATCCGCCTCATCAACGCGGAGACGACCTACCTCCCGCCGATCGTCATCCCCGACGAGGTCTCCGAAGACCGCGTGGCCCGCCAGGCCGTCAAGGTCGACCCGGTGGTCGAGGCGACCAAGACCTGGAAGCGCCGCTTCCTCAAGGGCGCCGTCGTCGCCGTACTGCTCACCCTGACCGGTGGCGGCGCCGCGGCGCTGGCGATGAACAAGAGCGTCACCGTCGAGGTCGACGGTGTGCAGCAGACCGTCCACACCTACGGCGACACCGTCGGCGAGGTGCTCGAAGACGCCGAGCTGTCCGTCGGCGCGCACGACTCGCTGTCCCCCTCGCCGCAGGCCGAGGTCGGCGACGGCGGCGTCATCCACCTGGAGCGCGGCCGCCAGCTCAACCTGGTCGTCGACGGCGCTCCCGCCAAGCAGAACTGGGTCCGCGCCACCAACCTGGGCGACGCGCTGGGCCAGCTGGGCATGGCCGAGCTGCTCAAGCCGGGCACCTGGACCTCCATGGCCGCCAACGGCGCGCTGCCCCTCGAGGGCGCCACCGTCGAGGTCAAGACCCTCAAGAACATCGCGCTCTACGACGGCGGCACCGAGCCGAAGCAGATCAAGACCAACGCGGTCACCACCAAGGAGCTGCTCGGCGAGCTGAAGCTCTCGCTCGGCCCTGAGGACGAGGCCGAGGGTGGCCTGGACCTCAAGCTGACCGACGGCGCCGAGGTGCACGTCAGCCGCACCGGCGTGACCATGGTCAAGGAGAAGGAGACCATCGCTCCGCCGGAGCAGAAGGTCGACGACCCCGACCTGGACAAGGGCAAGACCTCGGTCGAGGACCCCGGCCAGGCAGGCGAGAAGATCGTCACCTACAAGGTCACCAAGAAGAACGACAAAGAGGTCGGCCGCGAACAGGTCTCCGAGGAGATCCTCACCGAGGCCAAGCCGAAGATCATCCACGTCGGCACCAAGAAGCCCCCGGTCAACATCGGCGACGGCTCGGTCTGGGACCAGCTCGCGAAGTGCGAGGCAGGCGGCAACTGGGCGGCCAACACCGGCAATGGCTACTACGGCGGCCTCCAGTTCAACAAGTCGACCTGGGACGCCTACGGCGGCTCCGCGTACGCCTCGATGCCGCACCAGGCCTCCCGCGAAGAGCAGATCGCGATCGCCGAGAAGGTCCGCGCCGGCCGTGGCGGCTCGTACTCCGCTTGGCCCGCCTGCTCCCGCAAGCTCGGCCTGAACTAGTTCTCGATCTCGAACGGCGCCCGACGTGGAGTTTCGCGTCGGGCGCCGTTTTGCGTCGCGGGCCGTTTTGCGTTCCGGGCAGGGCCTGGGTCGTGAGTGTTTAGGCCGGTTAGAACCGGCGGTACCACTCACGACCCCCTCTGCGACGGCTTGCGCCACCTGCGCGGACCCGGGCTTGGTGGGGGCCCCTCCCGGGTCGGTTGAAGGAATGAATGCCACGTTCACAATGCTGACCGACGCAAACGCCCCGGTCATGACGTCCAGGCCGCTCCACAATGCGCGCAAAAGCGACAATGCAGGACAAAATCACCCGCGCGAGGGTTTCGCGTATCCGCGAGGCTGACTTTGCCGGAGCCCTGAAGCCGAACTTGGTGAGGGAGGCCCTCGCTGCCTGGACATGCCCAGTTCGCCTTCCGTCCAACGAGAACCGGCGCGACCATCCACTCGTCCAGCTCCAGAACCCTTCGCGGCAGGCAATCGAGGCCCGGCCGTACCAACTCCTCGCTAGCACAGGGTGCCGACACTTCCGGCGGGCGCGGCGTCTTCCGGCGCCGGTTGTCCACGGTCGGCACGGCCTGTGGGCAGGTCGGCTCGGCAAGATCAACTGTCGGTGGGAGCCGGTAGGCTGGTGCAGGGCGGAGCCCCCAGGGCGGGCGGGGGGTGTCCTTACTAAGGTGGGGGCGTGACTGAACTGCTCGGGCCTGCCGAGATCCGGGGGCTGGCCGCTGAGCTGGACGTGCGCCCGACCAAGAAGCTCGGGCAGAACTTCGTCCATGACCCCAACACCGTGCGGCGGATCGTCGAGCTCGCCGGGGTCGGCGCCGACGATGTCGTGCTGGAGGTCGGGCCTGGGCTCGGCTCGCTCACGCTGGGGCTGCTGGCGCCCGGGTGCCGGGTCATCGCGATCGAGATCGATCCCAAGCTCGCCGCCCGGCTGCCGAGGACCGCGGCCGAACGGGCGCCGGAGGCCGCGGGGCGGCTGACCGTCATTGGGCAGGACGCGTTGAAGATCAAGGCGGGCGATCTGCCCGCCGAGCCGACCTCGCTGGTCGCGAACCTGCCGTACAACGTCGCCGTGCCCGTCGTGCTCCAGCTGCTGGCCGAGTTGCCCTCGCTGCAGCGTGCGCTCGTAATGGTCCAGACCGAGGTGGCCGACCGGATGGCCGCCCCGCCGGGCGGCCGGATCTACGGGGTGCCGAGCGTCAAGCTGGCCTGGTACGGCCGGGCGAAGAAGGTGGCCGCCGTGCCGCGCGCGGTGTTCTGGCCGGTGCCCAATGTCGACTCCGCGCTCGTTTCCTTCGAACGTGCCCAGCTGGAGTCCACTGTGGATCGAAAGACGCTCTTCGCGGTCGTCGACGCCGCGTTTTCCCAGCGTAGGAAGACTTTGCGAGCCGCGCTCGCGACGTGGGCCGGTTCCGCCGAGCGGGCCGGCGAGATTCTCGCCAAGGCCGGCATCGACCCGAAGACGCGTGGCGAGCAGCTGGATGTACGTGCGTTCGAGAAGATCGCGCTCGCCGCTTCTTAGCGTGACGAGCGGTCACCGTTCCGCTATCTGGAAATCTCCTCCCGTGCTCTGGACACGTCCGGTCGTGTGATCTGCACCAATGGACTTGCTTTCACACCTTGGGATCGGTTTTACTCAACTTGCCATCCCGAGCGACTGAGAGACCTGGCTCGCTGAAGTCGCAGCAACCACCCCTCCTGGGGCAGGTGCTACAGCCAGGACCGATGGAGGAACTGATGTACCGCTCGCGAATGCTCACCAGGCGACGTGTCGTCGATGAGGGTCGCCGTACGGTCTCCGCGTGTCGACGCTCAACCGTCTCTGCCTAATCCCTTTTTCGATCTCTGTCCATTTCGGACGCCTTCTTTGGTGACGGTTCTGCGCGCCCGCTGAATGCGGCGTGCTTCCTTGGGGAGCCCTTTCGTGATCACTCTTGAAAACCTGTCAAAGTCCTTCTCCGCCAACGGAAATCCGGTTGTCGCGCTGCGCGACGTCAGCCTCGACATCAACGCCGGTTCGTTGTTCGGTGTCGTCGGTCCCGCCGGTTCCGGCAAGTCCACCCTCGCCCGCGTCGTCGGACTGCAGGAGCGGCCCGACCGCGGTGTCGTCCGTCTCGACGGCCTCAACACCGGCGCGCTCGACGGCCGCAGGCTCCGCGAGATCCGCCGCCAGGTCGGCGTGCTCGACGCCAAGCCGGAACTGCACGCCGAGCGCACCATCGCGGGCAACATCGCCTCCCCGCTGGAGCAGCTCGGGCTCGACGGCCCGACGCGCCGTACCAGGGTCGGCAACCTGCTTGACCTGGTCGGACTCACCCAGCGCGCCACCCAGCGTCCCGACGAACTGACCGCGGGCCAGCGTCGCCGCGTCGCCGTCGCCCGCGCGCTCGCCTCCAGCCCCTCGGTGCTGCTGGCCGACGACCCGACCGCGGGTATCCACTCCGAGGAGTCCGGCGCCGTGCTCGCCGTGCTCGACCGCGCGCGTGCCGAACTCGGCGTCACGGTCGTGCTGACCACGCCGGACGCCGGTGTCGTCCGCCGCGTGTGCGACGACGTCGCGGTTCTCGAGGCGGGCAGCCTGGTCGAGCGCGGTTCCGTGCTCGACCTGATCACCGACCCGACCACCCGCACCGCGCAGTCGCTGCTGCCCGCGATCGAAACCACCCGCACGCAGTCCGCCAAGTACGAGCGCTCCGTGGACGTCGTGCTGATCGGCTTCGCGGCCATCGGCGCGCTGCTGCCCGAAGCGGCGACGCGCTTCGACGTGGAGCTCGCCACCATCGGCGGCGGGGTCACCAGGGTTGGCGACACCCCGGTCGCCCGCTTCCGTCTCGGCATCCGCGGCGAGCAGGCAGCTGGTGCGCTCGGCTGGATCGCCGAGCGCGGCGCGCACGTCCAGACCGCGCGCACCCCGCAGGCGATCGTTGCGGCGTAAGGGATTCAGCGGGCTTTATCCCGGTCTCGGGATAAAGCCCGCTTGATCACTTCCGCGCGATCCCGCCGACGACGCAGGCGGCCACGAGTACGATCCCGGCAGCCCAGCCACTCGCGGTCGCGTACCCGTGCACGATCGCGGTCGCCGAAGTGCCGGCGGTCGCGCTCGCCGCGATCGTGTTCAGCGAAGCCGTGCCCAGTGACGCGCCGACCTGCTGTGACGTCGTGATGAACGCCGAAGCGACACCCGCGTCCTTCGGCTCGATCCCTGACGTGGCAACGTTCATCACCACCGGCATCGCCAGCCCGACCCCGGCGCCGAGCAACAGTTCGGCAGGCAGGATCAGGCCGAAGTAGGACGCACCCGGCGTCAGCAGGACGAGCAGGAAAAGCCCGCACGCCAACAGGGCCAAGCCAATGACCCAGAACGGGCGCGGCCCGAAACGAGGCAGCAGCCTTCGTGAAACCTGGGTCGACACAAGAAGATTCGCGCCGAGCAACGGCAGGAACGCAAGTCCTGCGGCCAAAGCACCGTATCCTAGGATCGCTTGCATTTGGTAGGTAAGGAAAAGAAACATTCCGAACATGCCGAACGAGGCCACGGCGATCGTCAGATAGCCCGCCGCTCGCAGTCGGTCGGTGACGACATTGAGTGGCAGCAACGGGTTCGGCAGCATTCCTTGGCGCACAACGAAAGTCACCAATGCGGCTACCGCGATGCCCAGGCTGCTGAGCACCAGCCCGGAACCCCAACCCCGCGAAGCCGCTTCGGAAAGCCCATAGACGAGCGCGACGATCCCGCCGCTGCCGAGCAAACCGCTGAACCAGTCGAGTTTCGCCGTCCGGTGACCCGGCACCCGCGGCAGCACGAACCAGCCCGCCACGCCCGCGAGCACCGCGATCGGCAGATTCACGTACAGGCACCAGCGCCAGTTCAGGTATTCCGTGAGCGCACCGCCGAGGATCAGCCCGACGGCCGCCCCCGACATGATGATCGCGCTGAAGTAGCCGAACGCCTTCGCGCGCTCCTTCGGATCGGTGAACGTCAGCGTCAGCAGTGAGATCGTCGACGGCGCGAGCAGCGCGGCGAACACGCCCTGCGCCGCGCGGGCAGCGATGAGCATGGCCGAGCTGTCCGCCGCGCCGCCGACCGCGGACGCGAGCGCGAACCCGGCGATGCCGATGAGCAGCGTGTTCTTCCGCCCGAGCCGGTCGGCGAGCCGTCCGCCGAGCAGCAGCAGCCCGCCGAACGCGAGCGTGTACGCGCTGATCGTCCATTGCCGCGCGACGTCGGACATGCCGAGGTCGCGCTGGGTGGACGGCAGCGCGATGTTGACGACCGTGGTGTCGATGATGACCAGCAGCTGGGCGAGCGCGAGCGCGCCGAGCGCCCACCATCTGCGCCGGTCGGTCGGCGCCTCGAGTGTCGCGGTCATGAGAACCCCCATTACTTGTCGACCGGTAAGTTAACTAGCCGGTCGTAAGGTAAGTCATTGCTAGCCGGGCGTCAAGTAAGCTTGAGAGGAACCTCAGGAAGGACACACATGGCAGGGCGGCGCACCGACACGCGCGACCGGATCCAGGACGTCGCGCTCGAGCTCTTCAGCGAGAAGGGCTACGACGGGACGTCCCTGCGCGAGATCGCCGAGCGGCTCGACGTCACCAAGGCCGCGCTGTACTACCACTTCCGTACCAAGGAAGACATCGTGCAGGGCCTGGTCGGCGACGCGGCGGAAGGCCTGGCGGAGATCGTCGAGCAAGGCCGCGCGCTGGACCCGGCCGAGGCCAAGATCGAAGTGCTCACCCGGTTCGCCGCGCTCATCGAGGGCAGGCTCGGCCAGGTGATGCGCTTCATGCAGCAGAACATCCCCGCGCTGAAGGAGATGGGGCTGCAGCACGACCTCGGCGAGAAGATGAAGGGCCTGTTCGAGCTGCTGTGCGCCGCCGACGAGGACGCCGAGGCCCAGCTGCGGGCGCGGCTCGCGTTGGTCGCGCTCGTGATGGGCAACAACCCGCTCTTCGGCGGCGGCGAGTTCGTCCGCCCGGATTCCGAGGTGGCGCTCAAGGTCGCGCTGGAGCTCGCTTCTCCTACCGGCGGCTCGCCGAAGACGGCAACGTAGGCTGGACCGGTGCTCGCAGTCGTACCGCCTCCCGTGACCGTCAGGGTGCCTTCGAAGATCAACCTGCACCTCTCCGTCGGCGACGTCCGTGACGACGGTTTCCATGAACTGGTGACCGTCTTCCAGGCACTTTCGCTCACCGACGAGGTCACGGTCGCGGCCACCGACGACCCCGGCGTCGAGGTGTACGGCGAGGGCGAGGGCTCCGTGCCGACCGGCGCGAACAACCTGGCCTGGCGCGCCGTGCAGGCGCTCGCCGCGCATGTCGGCAAGTCCGGCGAAGACCCGAAGGTCCGCGTGGTGCTGCGCAAGGGCATCCCGGTCGCGGGCGGGATGGCGGGCGGCAGCGCCGACGCCGCCGCCACGCTGGTCGGGCTCGCCGCGCTCTGGAAGCTCGACATCGGCAGGGACGAACTCGCGACCATCGCCGCGAAGCTGGGCAGCGATGTCCCTTTCGCGCTCTACGGCGGCACGGCACTCGGCACCGGCCGCGGCGAACGCCTGGTGCCGGTGCTCACGCGCCACACCTTCCACTGGGTGATCGCCTTCGACCAGAAGGGCCTGTCGACACCCCGCGTCTACGGCGAGATCGACCGGCTGCGCGCCGAGGGCGACCCGCCGCGCATCGGGTCGCACGCGCCGGTCGTGGAAGCGCTGTCCTCCGGCGATCCCCGTCAGCTGGCGCTTCTGCTCGGCAATGATCTGCAAGCAGCGGCCGTCTCGCTAAGGCCGGGACTGCGCCGCACACTGCGCGCCGGTGTCAACGCGGGGGCGTTGTCCGGCATCGTCTCCGGGTCGGGGCCGACCTGCGCCTTCCTGTGCAGTGACGCGCAGTCCGCGCTGGAGGTGGCAGCGGAGCTCTCGGGCGCCGGTGTCTGCCGGACCGTCCGCGTCGCGCACGGCCCCGTGCCCGGCGCCAGGGTGATCGGCGGCGACGACGCGCCACGCCCGAGCCCGCCCAAAGTGCACGCGTAGCTTCTATGGAAAGGATTGGCTGAAAGCCATGGCCAACCTGGTCAACCTGGAATCGGTGAGCAAGTCCTACGGGGTGCGCCCGCTGCTCGACGGTGTCTCGCTCGGTGTCGGTGAAAACCAGCGCATCGGCGTCGTCGGGCTCAATGGTGGCGGCAAGACCACCCTGCTCGAGGTGCTTTCCGGGCTCGCCGAGCCGGATTCCGGCCGGGTGAGCCAGATGAACGGCCTGCGCATGGCCGTGGTCACCCAGCGGACCGAGCTGCCGGAGGGCAGCACCATCCGCGACGTCGTGCTCGAGCGCTACGACGCCGACCACGAGTGGGCGGCCGACGCGCGCGTCCGGTCCATTGTGGACGGACTCGGGATTTCGGCGCTGGGCTTCGAAACCCCGACCAAGAACCTCTCCGGCGGCGAGCGGCGGCGGGTCTCGCTCGCGGCCGCGCTGACCGGCGAGCTCGACCTCATCGTGCTCGACGAGCCGACCAACCACCTGGACGTCGAAGGTGTCCGCTGGCTGGCCGACCATCTGCTGGCGCGCCGCGTGTCCGTCGTCGTCGTGACGCACGACCGGTGGTTCCTCGACACCGTCGCCGGTGTCACCTGGGAGGTCGCGAACGGCCGCGTCGAGCAGTACGAAGGCGGTTACGCGGACTGGGTCTTCGCTCGCGCGGAACGGGCGCGGCTCGCGCAGACGCTCGAGGAGAAGCGGCAGAACCTGGCGCGCAAGGAACTCGCGTGGCTGCAGCGTGGCGCGAAGGCGCGGACGTCGAAGCCGAAGTACCGCATCGACGCCGCCGAGGCGCTGATCGCCGACGTGCCGCCGCCGCGTGACTCCGTCGAGCTGATGGCGTTCGCGAAGCGCAGGCTCGGCAAGACGGTGCTCGAGGTCGAGGACGTGACGCTCAAAGCGGGCGACAAGCCGTTGCTGGACAACGTGACCTGGCGGCTCGGCCCCGGCGAGCGGGTCGGCCTGGTCGGTGTCAACGGCTCCGGCAAGACCACGCTGCTGAAGCTGCTCGCGGGGGAGTCCGCGGCGGTTTCGGGTAAGCGGATCCAGGGCCAGACCGTCGCGCTGGCGCACCTTTCACAGGAACTCGACGACCTGCCGGGTGACCGCCGCGTGCTGCAGGCGGTCGAGGATGTCGCGGGCCGTGTCGTGCTGGGCAAGCAGGAGCTCTCGGCGTCTCAACTGCTTGAGAAGCTCGGGTTCCCGGCAGCGCGGCAGTGGACGCCGGTCGAGGACCTGTCCGGTGGCGAGCGGCGGCGGCTGCAGCTGTGCCGCCTGCTGATGGCCGAGCCGAACGTGCTGCTGCTCGACGAGCCGACGAACGACCTGGACATCGACACCCTGCAGCAGCTCGAAGACCTGCTCGACTCGTGGCCCGGCAGCCTGGTGGTCGTCTCGCACGACCGGTACCTGGTGGAACGCGTCTGCGACACGATCGTCGCGTTGTTCGGCGACGGCAAGATCACGCATCTGCCCGGCGGCATCGAGGAGTACCTCACGCGGCGGGCGAAGGCCGTCGACGCGCCGAAGCGGATCGAGGGCAGCCCGAAGGCGACCTCGGCCGAGGCCAAGCTGACCGCGGCGGAGAAGCGCGCGGCGGGCAAGGAGCTTTCGCGGCTGGAGCGCAAGCTCGATCAGCTGCACTCGAAGGAGACGAAGCTCCACGACGCGCTGCTCGAGGCCGCCACCGACCCCGACAAGCTGATGGCGCTGAACGCCGAGCTGAAGGCCGTCCTAACGGAAAAGGACGAGGTCGAGGCGCGATGGCTGGAAACGTCTGAAGCCGCGGAGTAGTTCGCTACTGTCTGACGCATGAGTCGGTTTGTAGACACGCTTGTCGCCACCGCGGCAGGCCGTGGTCAGCAGCGTGGAATGGTCACCGGGGAGCCGAAGGAGCCGGTGCGCCGGACCTGGGCGGAGATCCACGAACACGCGCGCCGCATCGCGGGCGGCCTGGTCAAGAGCGGGCTGAAGCCCAAGAGCGCGGTCGCGGTGCTCGCCGCCGAGCCGGCGCTGATCGCGCCGACCGTGCAGGCCGTGTGGCTGGCAGGCGGCAGCGTCACCATGCTGCACCAGCCGACCCCGCGCACGGACCTGGCCGAGTGGGCCGAGGACACCGTCAAGGTGCTGCGGATGATCGGCTCGGAGACCGTGCTGCTCGGCGCGCCGTTCGACCAGCTCGCCCCGGTGCTCGCCGAGCACGGCATCGGCTACCAGGTGATCGGCGAACTCGACGGCGAGCCGCTCGCGGAGCCGGTGCCGACCTTCGAGGACGGGCTCGCGCTGCTGCAGCTCACCAGCGGGTCGACCGCGGACCCCAAGGCCGTGCAGATCACCTACGGCAACCTGTACTGCAACGTCAAGGCCATGATCGACCGCGCGGAGTTCGACCTCGACACCGACGTGATGGTGTCGTGGCTGCCGACGTTCCACGACATGGGCATGGTCGGGTTCCTGACCGTGCCGATGGTCTTCGGCATCGAGCTGGTCAAGATCACCCCGGTCGAGTTCCTGACCGGGCCGCTGATCTGGGCGCAGCTGATCAGCAAGTACGGCGGCACCGCCACCGCGGCCCCGAACTTCGCGTACGCCATCGTCGGCCGCCGCCTGGCGCGGGTCGAGGAGGACGACGCGTACGACCTGTCCTCGTTGAAGATCGCGCTGAACGGCGCCGAGCCGATCGACGAGGCCGCCGTGCAGACGTTCGTGGACGCGGCGACCCGGTTCAAGATGTCGCCCGGTGCGGTCTTCCCCGCGTACGGCATGGCCGAAGCGACGCTCGCCGTGTCGTTCGCGCCGCTCATGAAGGGCCTGACGCTCGACGTCGTCGAGGCGGACGCGCTCGAAGCCGACAACCGCGCGGTGCCGATCCCCGAGGGCGACGAGCGCCGCGGCACCGAAGCCGCACGGTCGTTCGCTTTTCTCGGCCGCCCGCTCGACGGGCTCGAAGCGCAGATCGTCAACGACGCCGGTGAGGTGCTCGGCGACCGCGAGGTCGGCGAGATCCGGCTGCGCGGTGAGGCTGTGACGCCGGGCTACCTGACGGTGGACGGCCCGCTCGCCACTCAGGACGCCGAGGGCTGGCTCAACACCGGCGACCTCGGCTACCTGGTCGACGGCCAGATCATCATCTGCGGCCGCCGCAAGGACGTGATCATCATGGGCGGCCGGAACATCTACCCGACCGACATCGAACGCGCCGCCATGTCCGTCGAGGGTGTCCGCGCCGGCAACGCCGTCGCGGTGCGGCTCGACGCGGGCAGCCGCCGTGAGCGGTTCGCGGTCGTGCTGGAGTCGAAGCTGGCCGGTGACGCCGAGGTCGAGCGGGCTTTGGCGAAGGAGGTCGCGGCCAGGGTGCGCGACGCCGTCGACATGCGGCCGTTCGCGGTGGTCGTGCTGCCGGCCGGGAGCCTGCCGAAGACGCCTTCGGGCAAGGTCAAGCGGGCGGCGACGGCGACGCAGTACGCGGAGAAGATCTCCGCCAACGCGGCCAAGAGCTAGGACGTTTTCGCAGGTCAGGACTCGTGAGTGGTACCGCCGGTTCTAACCGGTCTAGTCACTCACGAGTCCTGACCTGGGGTTTTAGCTGTCCTGAAGTTGCTGGGCGGGGGTGCGCTCGTCGGTGGCTTGGGCGGGGAAGCGGTGCGGGCGGATGCCGGTGCGGCTGATGAGCTCCTCCTCGACCGAGTCGAGGAACTCGTCGACCTCGCGCTCGTCGTAGCCGCGCTTGCCGATGAGGGGCTTCGCGAACATCACGTGATGCACCTCGGCGGCGGTCAGGTCGTCCTCGCCGGCGAAGGTCTTCGCGATACGCCCGACGAAGGCGTCGACGTCGGCTTTGGCGTAGCCGCGTCTGCCGATGGGCGAATTACCGAATTCGACTTCGGTGCTGAACGACATGAAAGTCTCTCCAGTTTTTGACGGACGAAATAACTTCCGTAACCGTCTTAACCGTTTTGAGATCTATCGCAAAGGCTTCGTCTGGTCGTTAAACCCATCGGGTCGGTAGGTTAACTCCATCGAGCGAAATGCAAATCACCCTGCGTGATAGGTGTTCTGAGCTGCGGAAAGGCCGGACCCGATCAGGGCTTCGACGGCGTCGGCACAGCGGTCGACCTCCAGTGCGAGCGTCTTGCGCTCGACCGCGGAGAAGTCCTTGAGCACGAAATCGGCGGGATCTTGGCGGCCGGGCGGGCGGCCGACGCCGAACCGCACTCGGTAGTAGTCCTTGGTGCCGAGCGATTTGGTGATCGAACGCAGCCCGTTGTGCCCATTGTCGCCGCCGCCGAGTTTCATTTTCAGCGCGCCGAACTCCAGGTCCAGCTCGTCGTGCACGACGACGACACCGGAGGGGGCGATCTTGTAGAAGCGGGCGGCGCCGACCACGGGCCCACCCGAGAGGTTCATGAAGGACCGCGGCTTCGCGAGCACCACGCGGCGCCCGGCGAGCCTGCCTTCGAGCAGCTCGGCGCCGCTCTTGTGGGCCTTGAACTTGCCGCCGACCCTGGCGGCCAGTTCGTCGAGCACCATGAAACCGACGTTGTGCCGGTTGCCCGCGTACTGGGGCCCTGGATTGCCAAGGCCGGCGAGCAGAACCTGCTCGCCGGCCCCCGGCAGTTCTTCAGTCACTTCAGAGAAGGAGTTACTCGGCGGCGGGCTCTTCGGCGGCGGGCGCCTCGGCGTCGCCGGCCTCCATGGAGGCCTCGGTCGGCGCCTCGTTGACGGCGACGATCAGGTGGTCGGGGTCGGTCACCAGCGTCGAGCCCTCGGGCAGTTCGACCTGGGAGGCGAGGATCTGGGTACCGGCCTCGAGGCCCTCGATGGAGACCTCGATGGTCTCGGGGATGTTCAGCGCGTCGACCTCGATCTGGATGGTGTCGACGTCCTGGTTGACCAGGGTGCTGGCGCCGGGGGTGCCGGTCAGGACGATCTTCACGTCGACGGCGATCTTCTCGCCGCGCTTGACGACCAGCAGGTCGACGTGCTCGATGTAGTTGCGCAGCGGGTGGACCACGACGGTCTTGGTCAGCGCCAGCTCGGTCGAGTTCTCGACGTCGAGGGTGATGACGGCGTTGGCGCCGTGCTCACGGACGATGCGGGCGAACTCGAGCGACGGCAGCGACAGGTGGCGCGGGTCCGAGCCGTGGCCGTAGAGGACTGCGGGGATTTTGCCAGCGCGGCGGGTACGGCGCGCGGCGCCCTTACCGAATTCGGTGCGCGGCTCGACGGTCAGACGTACCTCGGACACGGTGGTGCACTCCTTAGACTTAAGAACTGGTTCTCGGGTGCCGGCGGCGAGTATGTGGACGCATGGCCTTACTCAAGCCGCCGCGTCGATCACGTCGGGCACTGGTGAGCCCGCCTCGCCGAGACAATCCCCGAAAGTGTAGACCAGCCGGTTCGGCTCCACTTGCGCAGGGGTTCCGAAATCGGTATGGGGATCTGGCTGTCGGCGGAAATGCGCTAGCGGCAGACTAGGCCCTGCGGTGAGGTGGGACTCCTAGACGACGGGGTGTGGACGTATGCGGGCCAGGGTGGCATTGGTGACGGCGATGGCGGGCATGCTGCTCGCGGGCTGCCAGGTTTCGGTGACCGGATCCGCCGGCGTTTCCGCCGCCGACCAGCAGAAGGCCGACCGGCGCGCCGAGCAGCGCGAAGCCGTCGACACCGCGCTGAAGACCTTCGCCGAGCAGCCGGTCGCCGTCTACCACGGCACCGCGAAGGACTCGGCGGGCACGCCGGTCGACCTGGCGCTGCGCGTCACCAAGGCGGGCACCTCGCTCGGCACCCTGCTGCTCGACAACCAGGGCGCGCAGCTGGTGATCGCCGACGGCAAGCTTTACCTCTCCGCTGGCGCGGGCTACTGGAAGTCCCGTGGCATCAAGCAGGAGCTCGGCGACCTCTACGCGAAGGGCTGGGCCAAGGCGGAGGCCTCCGAACTGCCGGTGAACCCGGCGACACTGCTGGTGCCAGCCAAGGCGGCCGAGAAGATCCGCGCCACGCTGTCCACTGTGGACCAGCTGGCCGAGCCGGTGCGCGCCAAGCTGCCCGACGGCACCGAGGTGTTCGAGATCAAGTCGCCCACCGGCTCGCTGCAGGTGACCACGGCCAAGCCCAGCCGGCTGGTGAGCGTGCCCGCGGCGGCGATCGACCCGGCGGCGGCAGGCGCGCTCGGCACCCAGCTGACCATCGACGCGGCCGCGCCCGACGTGGCCAAGAAGTTCCACGACGACCTCAACGCCAAGCTCGACACCTTCGGCCAGCCCGCCGATTCGGTCGCGCAGGCGAGCGCGGCCATCGCGGACCACAAGTTCGACTGCAACAGCGGCAACGCCTCGTGCACCACGACCGTGACGGTCGCGAACGTGCTCGTCGGCGGCGACTCGTCGGCCTCGCAGGTGCACCTGGTGCTGACCGTCCAGGTCACCGCGGAGGGCCTCGCCGGGCAGAACTGCAGCGCCGAGGCCACCGCGGCGCCGAACACCTCCAGCACGATGGCGTGCACGGTCAAGTTCAACCTGCCCAACCGCACCGCGAACTACAAGGTCCTCTCGCAGCCGTCGGCCACCGCCGACGTCCGCGCGGCCGTGGACTTCCCGGCGCTCAAGGGCAAGCTCGACACCGAGTTCAAGGCGATCGGCGGCTGACGCCCGCTAGGACATGCCCTAGGTGCCCGACAGTGCCTTCACGACCGGCGCGAACTTCTCCATCTCCGGCTCGAACACGGTGATGTACGAGAAGCCGTAGCGCTCACGCCGGGCGACCAGCTGCGCGACGATCTCCTCGACGGTCCCGAACAGCAGCTGCGGCGCTTCGAGCAGCCGGTCGGTGTCGAGGATGTCCCGTGGAATCGTGTCCTGCCACGCTTCGACGGCCGCGCGCCGGTCTTCGGTGATCTCGACCTTCTGGATCAGCATGTTGGCCTCGACCTCGCGATCACCAGCGCGCGAGCGGAAGAACGCGACACGCTCGTCGACGGCCTCGGCGTCGTCGAGCTGGAAGGTGCCCGGAGAATGGCCGGGTGCCTGGCGCAGGCCCGCGAAACCGACGATGTCCGCGTGCTTGGCGGCGAGTTCCAGTATTCCGTCGCTGTTGCCCGCGAGCAGCAGTGGCGGTGGCGTGGTGCCGTCTTCGACCAGGCGGCGGTTCAGCTCGGTGATCGTCTTGTCGAGGATCGCGATCCGCAGGGACGCGCGCTGCCAGGGCAGGCCTGCGTCGACGAATTCGGATTTCATGTGGCCGGCGCCGAGGCCGAGGTCGAAGCGGTCGCCGGTGAGCTGGATGGTGGTGGCGACGTCACGGGCGAGCAGCGCGGCGTTGTAGAACGGCACGTTCATCACGAGCGGGCCGACTCGGAGGTGCTCGGTGACGGCCGCGGCCACCGCGAGCGCGGGCAGCGGCGCCGGGCAGCGCTCGCCGAGATGATCGGGCACGGTGATGGCCCGGTAGCCGAGCTCTTCGGCCCGGCGGCACTTCGTGATCCACTGGGTGCTGCCTTCGACGGCGCGAAGGCTCACCCCGAACTTGAAGTTCCCCATGGCTCAACGCTAAACCCTGTGGTCGGGAACACACCCGCCATTTCGCCTAGAGCGGAGTGCCGGAAAAGGATAAAGCGGGCTTTATCCCGCTAAGGACAAAGCCCGCTATATCCCGGAGAGACTCAGGCGTTGCCGTCGAAGAGGCTCGTGACCGAACCGTCCTCGAAGACCTCCTGGATCGCGCGCGCCAGCAGCGGGGCGATCGAAAGCACCGTCAAACCGGGGAAACGCTTCTCCGGCGGGATCGGCAGCGTGTTCGTGACGATGACCTCGCGCGCCTTGCAGTTCGAAAGACGCTCGGTCGCGGGGTCGGAAAGAATGCCGTGCGTCGACGCGATGACGACGTCGGCCGCGCCTTCGTCGAGCAGCGCCTCGGTGGCCTTCACGATCGTGCCGCCGGTGTCGATCATGTCGTCGATCAGCACGCAGAGACGGCCACGGACCCGGCCGACGACGCGGTTCGCGACCGCCTGGTTCGGCTTGTCGGGGTCACGCGTCTTGTGGATGAACGCGATCGGCTTGTCGCCGAGCTGCTGCGCCCACTTCTCCGCCAGCCGGACCCGGCCGGAGTCGGGCGACACCACGGTGATGTCGGCGTTGTCGTAGGTCTTCTTGATGTGCTCGGCCAGCACGTTCTGCGCGAGCAGGTGGTCGACCGGGCCGTCGAAGAAGCCCATGATCTGCGCGGTGTGCAGGTCGACCGTCATGATCCGGTCCGCGCCCGCCGTCTTGAACAGGTCCGCGATCAGCCGCGCCGAGATCGGCTCGCGGCCCTTGTGCTTCTTGTCCTGGCGGCCGTACGGGTAGAAGGGCATGACCACGGTGATCCGCTTGGCGCTCGCGCGCTTCAGCGCGTCGACCATGATCAGCTGCTCCATCACCCACTCGTTGATGGGCGTGGTGTGGCTCTGGATGACGAAGGCGTCGGTGCCGCGGACGGACTCCTCGAACCGGACGAAGATCTCACCGTTGGCGAAATCGTGCGCGGTCTGCGGGGTGATCGTCACGTTGAGGTGCTTGGCGACCTCTTCCGCGAGTTCCCGGTGGGCGCGGCCGGAGAAGAGCATGAGGTTCTTCTTCGGCGTACCGGACTTCGGACTCATTCTTTCGACTCCCCGTCGGTGTTCTCTTCATCGAGTGCGGCGGACGCTGCTTCCGCCGCCGGCGTGCCCGGCCTGCGCCGGACGACCCAGCCTTCGAGGTTGCGCTGTGGCCCGGTGGACACGGCCAGCGCGCCCGGCGGCACATCGCGCCGGATGACCGTGCCCGCCCCACTGTAAGCGCCATCGCCGATGGTCACGGGGGCGACGTACATGTTGTCCGACCCCATGCGCACGTGCGAGCCGATGGTGGTGTGGTGCTTGTTCACGCCGTCGTAGTTCACGAAGACGCTAGCCGCGCCGATGTTCGAGTGGTCCCCGATTGTGGCGTCGCCGACGTACGTGAGATGCGGCACCTTCGAGCCTTCGCCGATCTTCGCGTTCTTCGTCTCGACGAATGTGCCGATCTTGCCCTTGTTCCCCAGGTCGGTGCCGGGACGCAGGAACGCGAACGGGCCGACCGAGACGCCTTCGCCGAGCACCGCGTCCGAGCCGTGCGTGCGGACGACCGACGCGCGGGCACCGACCGTCACATTTTCGAGCGTCGTGTCCGGGCCGATCTTCGCGCCCTCACCGACCGAGGTGGAGCCCTTGAGCTGCACGCCGGGCTCGATCACAACGTCACGCGAGAGGGTGACCCCCGCGTCGATCCAGGTGGACGCCGGGTCGGTGACCGTGACACCCGAGCGCTGCCAGTCGCGCACGATCCGCCGGTTCAGCTCGGCGCCGAGCACCGAAAGCTGGACGCGGTCGTTGACGCCCTCGGTCAGCCACGGGTCGTCGACCACCAGCGCGCCGACGTGCTTGCCGTCGCCGCGTGCGATGCCCAGCACGTCGGTCAGGTACAGCTCACCCTGCGCGTTGTCGGTCGAAAGCCGCGAGAGGCCGTCGAGGAGCACGGACGCGTCGAACGCGTACACGCCGGAGTTGATCTCCTGGATCGCGCGCTGGTCTTCCGAGGCGTCCTTCTGCTCGACGATCGCCGCGACCGCGCCGGAGTCGTCGCGCACGATGCGGCCGTAGCCGGTCGGGTCCGCGACGGTCGCGGTCAGCACGGTGACCGCGTTGCCCGCTTCGGTGTGCGACTTCAGCAGCGCGGCGAGGGTGGCGGTGTCGAGCAGCGGCACGTCGCCGTAGCTGACCAGCACCGTGCCGGTGAGCGCGGGCGGGAGCTTCTCCAGGGCGCAGCCGACGGCGTGGCCGGTGCCCTTCTGTTCTTCCTGCACCGCGGTGGTCACCGTGCGGCCGAGTGCGGCGCCGACGGTCTCCAGATGCGCGCCGACGGCGTCGCGGCCGTGGCCGACGACGACCACGAGGTGCTCCGGGTCGAGCGCGGCGGCCGCGCGGACCGCGTGCTCGACGAGCGGGCGCCCGGCGATCGGGTGCAGCACCTTCGGGGTGGACGAACGCATGCGGGTGCCCTCACCCGCGGCGAGGATCAACGTGCTCAGCGGGCCGGTCACAGCTCTCCCAACAAGGAAACGGGGGTTCCTACCGGGAGTTCATCCTACGTGGGGGTCTCGAAGCCCCAAGCAGGGTCATCCAGTCCACTGCCGGTCGGCTTGCTGACAGCGGCCTCGACGGCCATCGAGTTGGCCGACGCGACCTGGTTGCCACCGCCGCGCTTCGCCTCGTACATCGCCGCGTCCGCACGGGAGAGCACCTGCTCGGCGCGTTCCTGCGGCCGCAGCGACACGAGACCGACCGACAGCGTGACGCCGTGCGAAAGGCTGTGCGGCAGCGCCGCGACCTTCGACACCGCGCGGCCGAGCGCCTGCTTCGCGGCCGACACCGGGGCGCCGGGCAGCAGCGCGATGAACTCGTCGCCGCCGTAGCGCGCGACGATGTCGTCTCCCCTGAGCGCGTCACGCAGTGTGCTCGCGACGATGCGGAGCACGTCGTCACCCGCCGCGTGGGACTGCTTGTCGTTGACGCCCTTGAAGCCGTCGAGGTCGACCAGCGCGACCGCGAGCGGCTGCGCGTCGGCCGAGGCGGCCAGTGTGCGGAGCCGCTCGTCGAGCGCGCGGCGGTTGGGCAGGCCGGTGAGCGGGTCCTGCAGTGCCTGCTGGGTGATCGCACCGTGCTCGGCGGAGAGCCGCTCGTGCTCGCGGCGCGCGTTGAGCGTGGCGATCTGCGACTCGCGCAGTGACCACATCTCGGTCTCCAGCGTGGTCGCGTAGTCGATCAGCGACTGCGTGATGCCGGTTTCGGCGTCGGGGACGTTGTCCAGCCTGGCCAGCTCGCGGGCGAGGTTCAGCCGCATCGACGGCGACGAGATCTCCTCGGCGAGTGTGGCGCGGGTCCGGCGGAGCAGATCGAGCGCGTCCGCGCGACGGCCGACCTTGTCGTAGCAGCGAGCGAGCGCGATCACGACGATCTCGTGCTCGTGCGGGAAGAAACGGTCGGTGTTGAGCTTCTCGAGCCGGTCGATGTGCACGCTCTCGGGAGCGGCGAGCGCGAGCGCGGCCGCCAGCACACCGACCTGGTCGACGGCGGAGACGCCGGTCAGCCGGGGGAACAGCGACTCGGTGAACGGGCCTTCCGCGGCCAGCGCCATCGACGCGGCGACGCGGAACTTCTCGGCGGCCTCGTCGTAGGACTCGACGCGTTCGAGCCGCAGGCCCCAGCCGAGCAGCATCTTGACGCGGTTCATCAGCTGCAGGGTGATCTCGTGCGGGCTGGCGGTGTCGCGGATCGACTGGTGCGCACGCCCGATGACCTCTTCGGCGGCTTCGTACACGCCGAGCTGGTTGAGCACGATGAAGCAGTCGATCAGCGCGCCGGACTGCATCCGCGCCCACTCGCGCCTGCCGAACTGCATGTCCGGGGTTTCCGAGTCGTCCAGGATCGCGAGCGCCCTGGCGATTTCGGTGAGCGCGGCGTCCTCCTGCTCGGCGAGCATCAGACGGCGCCCGCGCAGCGCGTGCGCGTCGGCGCGCAGCAGCGCGAAACCGTGGCGGCGGGTGTGCGCGAGCATCTCGTCGAGGCGCGGCTCGGCCTCCTCGGCCATGCCGCGGGTGACCAGCCTGGCGGCCGCCGACGCGCGCAGCAGATGGGCGACCAGCAGCGGCTCACCGCGGCGCTGGGTCTCGCCGAGCATGTCGTCGAGATGCGACACGATCTCCAGCTGCTCGGAGTGCTCGACGCGCTGCACGGCCGCGAGCAGCTCGCGGGCGCGGCCTAACAGCCAGGCGTCGGACATGTCCGCGAGAGTCGGGCGCCTAGTAGCGGTCCTGGGCTCGATCGCCTCTTCGTGCAGCGGCACACACCCCCATGGGTCGACGCTTACCGGTGATCTCTCTAGCTGCTCCGCCGCCAGGATTCGAACCTGAACTGTCAGAACCAAAATCTGAAGTGCTGCCGATTACACTACGGCGGATCGATCCTGGTCAGGATATCCAGACCTGACACCGTCGCCGTCAGGCGGGGTGTTCGGCTCTCCCCAAGCGGCGAAACCTCCGGTACCGTAACTTACGGCATCGTAGGTAAGGACGCCCTATATAAGGCTCCTACCTGCAGTTAGAGCAATCAGGAGCGAAGTTATATGACGGCCACCCTCGACCGTTCCACCTCGACCGGACCGAAACCCATCATCAGCGGGCAGCGCGGCTTCGGTGTCCAGGCCACTGTCTACTTCGGGGTCATCGCACCCCTGCTGGCGCTTCTCGCCGCCGTGCCGTTCGCCTGGGGCTGGGGTCTGACCTGGGTGGATGTCGCCATCTTCGTCGTCTTCTACTGCATCAGCGGGCTCGGTATCACGGTTTCGTACCACCGCTACTTCACGCACGGCTCGTTCAAGGCGAAGCCGTGGCTGCGCGTCGCGCTGGCGATCGCGGGCAGTTTCGCGCTGCAGGGGCCGGTCATCACCTGGGTCGCCGACCACCGCCGTCACCACGCCTTCTCCGACCGCGACGGCGACCCGCACTCCCCGTGGGCGTACGGCACCTCGCCCGCGGCGATCGCCAAGGGCTTCTGGCACGCGCACATGGGGTGGCTGTTCGACCGCGACCAGAGCAACGCCGAGCGCTTCGCGCCGGACCTCGTCAAGGACAAGGCCATCCAGAAGGTCGACGACCTGTTCTGGCTGTGGAGCCTGCTCACGCTGACGCTGCCGGGCATCATCGGCGGGCTGGTCACCTGGTCTGTCTGGGGCGGTGTGACCGCGTTCTTCTGGGCCGGGCTGGTGCGCGTCTGCGTGCTGCACCACGTGACCTGGTCGGTCAACTCGATCTGCCACATGATCGGCGAGCGCCCGTTCGCGGCGCGCGACAAGTCGGCGAACTTCTGGCCGCTGGCGATCTTCTCGTTCGGCGAGTCGTGGCACAACCTGCACCACGCCGACCCGACCTCGGCCAGGCACGGGGTCCAGCGCGGCCAGATCGACATCTCCGCGCGGGTGATCTGGATCTTCGAAAAGCTCGGCTGGGCGCACAGTGTCCGCTGGCCGACGCCGCAGCGGCTCGCCAAATTGGCGACTGAGACAAATTGAGTCCCGCCCGCCGACTACTGTGGTGTAAGTGTCAGCCAGGAGGCGGGGGAAACGTGAAACGGTCACCGGAGCACGCCCGGCCGCTCCGGTGACCCGGGTCAGGATGACCGGGTCCGAGCGCCGGCAGCAGTTGCTCAACGTCGCGCGCGCCCTCTTCGCCGAAAAGGGCTTCGACGGCGCGTCGATCGAAGAGATCGCCCATCGGGCCAATGTGTCCAAACCGGTGGTGTACGAGCATTTCGGTGGCAAGGAAGGGATCTACGCGGTCGTCGTCGACCGCGAGACCCAGCTGCTGCTCGACCGCATGGTGTCCACTTTGCACGGTGGGCACCCGAAGGCGATGCTCGAACAGGCCGCGATCGCGTTGCTCAGTTACGTCGAGGATTCGCACGACGGATTCCGGATCCTGGTCCGCGATTCCCCGGTGGCGAGTTCCACCGGAACGTTTTCGACCGTGCTGAACGACATCGCGAGCCAGGTCGAGCACATTCTCGGCCAGCAGTTCACCGCACGCGGATATGACGACAAGCTCGCCGCGCTCTACGCGCAGGCGCTGGTCGGGATGGTCGCTTTGACCGGCCAATGGTGGCTCGACGCCCGCAAACCGAAACGCGACGAGGTCGCCGCGCATCTGGTGAACCTGGCGTGGAACGGGCTGTCGAACCTGGAGCACAAGCCGAAGCTGAAGCTCAAGTAGGTCTCGTGAGCGTTGCGGGCGGTTCTAATACTCCAGCTGTAGTTCGTGATGTGGCTGGCGTGTCGGTGAAATAGGCGCGGCCACCACGGTGATCATGAGTGTTTGTGAAGACAA
>NZ_JBHWEB010000118.1:0-28643 GCF_042734395.1 Amycolatopsis sp. NPDC059657
CGTCAGCTCAGAGCTGACGAACGCCACATTGGGAGGCCAGAACCTGACGAAAGCCACATTGGGGCTCTCCTACCCGGGGAGGAGGCGAGCCCGGAAACCGTCGCGGGGCCGATTGCCGGGCCCAGGCGGGCCGGGAATCGTGGCTGGGGTCGAATGGAGGCGAAATGGACGTGCTGCCGTTCTGGGGCGGGCGGGGTGATCGGCCGCCGGTGTTCTGCCTGCCGCATGCGGGCGGCGGGGCGTCGGCGTACCGGAAGCTCGCCAAGGATCTCAAACCCGAAGTCGACCTGCAGCCCGTGCAACTGCCCGGGCGCGAGCACCTCACCAAGGAGAAGCTCGTCGACGACGTATCCACGCTCGTCGAACTCATCGGCAACAGCCTGGAACCCTTGCTGGACAAGCCTTTCGCACTGATGGGGCACAGTATGGGCGCGCTGCTCGCCGCCGAGCTGACGGCGTGGCTCGAAAGAAACAACAGGCCGACGCCCGAGCTGCTGATCGTGTCGAGCTACTTCGGTGACTTCCGGCACAACCGGGTCGCGCATCAGGAAACCGACGATGAGCTGATCGCGGAAGTCCTGCAGCTCGGCGGCACTTCCCCCGAAGTCTTGCAGGACCCCGAGATGCGCGAGTTCGTGCTGGACATCATGCGCAACGACATGCGCCTGGTGCGGAACTACCACCCGACCTACGACCGGCTCAGCGTCCCGATCCTGGCCATCGGCGGGGACCGTGATCCCGAGGTCCCGCTGGACGGCCTCGCCGCGTGGCGTCTGCGGACCACCGCGCGCTGCGACATCCACGTACTGCGTGGCGGGCATTTCGCCGCGCACGAACATCCCCGATTCGTCGCCGAGAAGGTGAGCACCGCCTTGACCGCACCCGAAGACATTCTGCTCGATGTCCTGCGCACCCGGCTGGAAGACCAGGACATCACCCTTGAGGACGACTTCTACGCCGCAGGCGGCGACTCCGTCATCGCGCTCGGCGTGATCGCCGACGCCAAGCAGCGCGGCGTCAAGCTCGGCCTGCGTGACCTGCTGACCGCCGCGACCATCGGCGAGCTCGTCCCGTTGCTGGCCAAGGCCGAACCCGAAGCGGAGCACCCGGAGTTCGACGGGCTCACCGAAGCCGACCGCAAGCTGCTGCCCCAGAACATCGCCGACGCGTATCCGGCGTCATCGCTGCAGGTCGGCCTCATCTACCTCTGCGAGCTGGCCGGCGACCCGAGCCTCTACAACGATCTCATCGGCATGCGTGTGAAAGCGCGCTTCGACCCGGCCAAGTTCCGCACCGCCACCAGCAACCTGATGCGCAGGCACCCGGCACTGCGCAGCTCGTTCGACCTGGCCAGCTTCTCCACCGCGACCCACCTCATCTGGCAGGACGCCGAGCCGCCGATCGAGGTCCAGATCGGCGACGAGAAGACGGCCGACGAGCTCGTGAAAGCCTGGCGCGACAAGCACTTGGCCACCGGCATCGACTGGGACTCCGCGCCCGCGTTCCGCTGTCACGTGGTCGCGCTGCCCGACTCGTTCCGGCTCACCTTCGCGATCCACCACGCGATCATCGACGGCTGGAGCTTCGCGCGCCTGCTGGTCGAACTCCTGACCTTCTACGACGCCGAGCTCACCAACACCACCGCCGACCTGCCGCCCGTGCCCGCCGACGGCTACCGCAAGTTCGTCGCACTCGAACGCCAGGCCATCGAGTCCCAGGAAGCCGCCGACTTCTGGAAGACGGAAGCCGACGTCCCGCCCCTGCTCCTCCCGGACCGCCCGATCGACGCGGCGCCCGACCCGACCCAGACCCGCCGGCTCCCGCTGGTCAAGCTCGACCGCCTGCGCACCGCCGCCGAGGAGATCGGCGTGCCGCTGAAGAGCCTTTTCCTCGCAGTGCACGGCTTCGCGCTCGCACAGGCGACCGGCCGTCACCACGACGTCGTGACCGGACTGGTCGTCAACGGCAGGCCGGAGCTGCCCGGCTCGGACCACCTCGTCGGCCTGTTCCTCAACACCGTCCCGCTGCGCCTGCGCACGACCGCGGGCACCTGGGCCGACCGGGCACACCAGGCCTGGACGGCCGAGCAGAACCTGCTGGCGCACCGGCGTTTCCCGGTGTCGGAGATCGAGCAGGCACTCGGCCGCCCCGCGTTCGACGTGTCGTTCAACTTCACCCACTTCCACTCCTACCGCGACCTCGACGCCGTCAAGCTCGAAGCCGACTCGTGGTGGGCCTACGACAAGGCGAGCTTCGCGCTCGGCGTCGACGTCATGATCGACTCGCCCGATCTCGGCACCGGCATCGTCATCGCCTATGACCCCGAGTTCATCGACGGCAAGCTGGTCGACGCCTACCTGCTCGCGCTGGAGTCGGCACTCAGGTCAGTGGTGTCGCCGTGTTAGCCATCGCCTACGAGCGCGGCGCGGCGTCCGGCGCGGAGGTCGCCACGGCGCTGGCCGCCGACACTCCGCTCGCGTTCCTGCTCCCCGCGTCCGACTACACCGCCTGGGTCAAGCCGGTGCTCGAAGAGCTCGGCACGGTGGTCCCGCTGACCGGTGGCGACGAGGACATCGACCGCGTCAAGGCCCTTTCCCCCGACGGGATCATGACCTTCAGCGAGTCCATGCTGCGTGACACGTCCAGGCTGACGACCGCGCTCGGCCTGCCGGGTCACCGCCTGGAGACCACGCACATGCTCACCGACAAGCTCGCCCAGCGCCGCCGCCTGGCCGAGGCCGGGGTCGATTCGGTACGCCAGCACGTGATCGACACCCCCGCGGACTGGCCGGAGGCGATCGAGGCCATCGGCTTCCCCGCGATCGTGAAACCCTTGTACGGCGGGGGAAGCCGTGACACGTACCTGGTGCCGGACACCGAAACCGCGCAACGCCTGGCAGGCACCTTGCCCGGCGGCATGGTGCTCGAGGAGTTCATCCAAGGCCGCCCGAGCCTGCCGTACGGCGACTACGTCTCGGTCGAAAGCCTCTGCTCCCCCGACGCCATCACGCACATCGCGGTCACCGGCAAGTTCCCGCAGATGCCGCCGTTCCGTGAACTCGGCCACATCTGGCCCGCCGACCTGCCGTCGGACGAAATGGCCGGGGTGTGCGAGCTGGTCACCCGTGCGTTGAAAGCGCTCGGCGTCGACTTCGGCGTCGCGCACACCGAGGTCAAGCTGACCGCGGACGGGCCGAGGATCATCGAGGTCAACGGCAGGCTCGGCGGGTACATCAACGAGCTCAGCCGCCGCGCGGCGGGCCTCGACCTGGTGCGCATCGGCGGGCTGCTGGCACTCGGCGAGCACGCGTGGTCCGAGCCGGTCGACCCGATCCGCGTGCATTTCCAGTACTGGGGCGCCGGGCCGACCGACCCGTGCGAACTGGTCGCGACGCATGGCATCAAGGCCGCCCGCCGCGTCAAGGGCATCACCGGCTACCGGCCGCTGATCCGTGCCGGGCAGCGGCTCGACGGCGGCGTGATGACCACGCAGATGCACCTGCTGTGCGGTGACGCCGAGGATCACGTGGCGATGTTCGCCGCGCTGGACGAGGCGATCGCGCACCTGACCTACGAATTCCGTTTCGACGACGGCGAGACGGCCTTGCAGGCGCCGCCGAGTACGTGGAGGACCTGATGTCTATTGTGGACCATTTCCGTGCTCGGGCGGCGGAATTCCCTGAGCGCACAGCCGTGAGAAACGGCTCCCGCGTGCTGACCTACGCCGAGCTGGCCGACCAGGCGAACCGGATGGCGGCGTCGCTGATTCAGCGTGGCGTACGGCGCGGCGACATCGTTGGTGTCCACATGCGACGCTCAGCCGACGCGATCGTCGCGCTGCTGGGCATCCTCCAGGCCGGTGCGGCCTACCTCGCGCTGGACACCCGCTATCCCGACGAGCGCGTCAAGTTCATGCTGAGCGACGCCGGTGTCGACGTGGTCATCACCGAGGTCGGAGAACTCCCGCCCGGCGAGGCGACCGTGGCCGTCGACGCCGAAGATCTCGCGTACGTCGCGTACACCTCAGGCTCGACGGGTAAGCCCAAGGGCGTGATGGTCCCGCACCGCGGCGTCACCCGGCTGGTCATCGACCCCGATTTCGTCGGCATCAAGCCGGATGACGTGTTCCTCCAGCTCGCGCCGATCGCGTTCGACGCCTCGACGCTGGAGATCTGGGGCGCGCTGCTCAACGGCGCGCAACTCGTCATCCCGCCCGCCGGTGACCTCTCGCTCAGCTCGCTGACCACGCTGATCCGCGACGCCCAGGTCACCGTGCTCTGGCTGACAGCCGGGCTGTTCCACCAGGTCGTCGACTTCGGCCTCGACGACCTCAAAGGCCTGCGTTTCCTGCTCGCGGGCGGTGACGTGCTGTCCGCGCCGCACGTCGGCAAGGCACTTGCGGCGCTGCCGGAAACGGTGCTGGTCAACGGCTACGGCCCGACCGAGAACACGACGTTCACCTGCTGCCACCGGATCACCGCCGCGGACGGCCCGATCCCCATCGGCCGGGCGATCAACGGCACCACGGTGACCGTGCTCGACGAGCACCTCGAACCCTCGGACACCGGCGAGCTGTTCACCTCCGGCGACGGCCTCGCGCATGGCTACCTCGGCCGTCCCGCGCTGACCGCGGAGAAGTTCCTGCCCGCGCCCGGCGGCGCGCGGATGTACCGGACCGGCGACCTCGTCAAGACCGGCCCCGCGATCGAGTTCGTCGGCCGCGCGGACCGGCAGGTCAAGATCCGCGGCTTCCGTATCGAACTCGGCGAGATCGAAGCGGCCATCGCCGCGATACCGGAAGTCGCCCAGCACTGCCTGCTGCTCAAGGACGCGTCCGGCGGCAAGAGCATCCAGGCCGCGGTGGTACTCGCCTCCGAACTGTCCCTTGTGGACCTGCGGCGCACGCTCGGCGAAAAGCTGCCCTCGTACGCGGTCCCGTCGCTGGTGACCGTGGTCGACGCGCTGCCGCTGACCGTCAACGGCAAGGTCGACACGAAGGCGCTCGAAGCCAAGATCGGCACCGGGCGGCCCGACCTGATGTGCGACTACCGCGAGCCGTCCACGCCTGCCGAGAAGACGGTGGTCGAGCTGTGGTCGGACTACCTCGGCATCACCGGGATCGGCGCCGACGACGACTTCTTCGAGCTGGGCGGGCATTCGCTGCTCGGCGTGCGGATCATCGCCGACCTGCACCGCGAGTTCGGAGTCGAGGTCTCGCCGCGCACCTTCTACCTCAACCCGACGCCGGCGGGCATGGCCGAAGCCGTCACCCAAGAGGAAGTGGCGGCATGAGGATCACCACCGCGCGACAAGATGTCGACTTGTCTACAGTGGACCTGTTCGACCCCGTGCTGTACTCCGACGGCGACCCGCACCCGATCTGGACGACCATGCGGGAAACCGCCCCGCTGCACCGGCAGACACTCAAGGACGGCCGCGCGTTCGCCTCGGTGACCAGGTACGCCGACGCCTGCAAGGTGCTCGGCGACTCGAAGGCGTTCACCTCCGAACGCGGCAGCCTGCTCGAACAACTCGGCCACGGTGACGCCGCCGCCGGGCAGATGCTCGTCTCGACCGACGCGCCCCGGCACACGGCGCTGCGGCGGCCGTTGCAGAAGGCGATGACCCCGCGTGCGCTCGCCGCGTCCGCCGACCGCGTGCGCGCGGCGGCCAGGCGAGTACTCGAAACCACGGACGGAGACCTCGCCAAGAGCGCCTTCGAGTTCCCGATGACGTTCACCGGCGCGCTGATGGGCCTGCCCGAGGCCGACTGGACCGACCTGGTGCAGTGGACCTCGATGGCCGCGGCCCCGGACGACCCGGCGTTCCGTATCGGCAGCCGGGGCGCGACGCTGGCCATCGCGCACCACGAGCTGTTCTCGTACTTCGCAACCCAGGCCAAGGAACGGCCGCTCGGCGACGACTCACTGCTCGACATTCTGTCCACAATGGACGCCGATGGCGCACCGCTGATCGAGGCCGAGATCGTCTACAACTGCTACAGCCTGCTGCTCGGCGCCAACGCGACGACCCCGCACGCGTTCACCGGGACCGTGCTGGCGCTGCTGGAACACCCGGAGCAGTTCGAGGCGGCCCGCCAGGACCCGTCGCTGGTGAATTCGCTGGTCGAGGAGGGCCTGCGCTGGACGTCACCGGCGAACAGCTTCCTCCGGCACGCGGTCGACGATGTCGAACTGAGCGGCGGCCTGGTCAAGGCGGGTGAGCCGGTCGCGGTCTGGGTCGGCTCGGCGAACCGTGACCCCGAGGTGTTCGAAGACCCGTTCCGCTTCGACATCCGGCGCACGCCCAACCGGCACATCACCTTCGGCTTCGGCCCGCACTACTGTCTCGGCGCGCATCTCGCCAGGATGGCGCTGCGCGCGCTGTTCACCGAGTTCCTCGAGACGGTCGAGCACATCGAGCTGGACGGCCCGGTCGGCCACACCCGTTCGAACTTCGTCGCCGGGATCAGCACCATGCCGGTCCGGATCAAGTCATGAGCATCATCGAGCGGCCGCCGACCCGGCGGCACACCCTGCTCGCCATGCTCGTCGCCAACGCGATCTCGGTCGCGGGCACCCGGCTCAGCGCGATCGCGGTCCCCTGGCTGGTGCTGACCACCACCGGGTCGGCGGCCAAGACCGGCCTCGTGGTCGCGTTCGAGCTGACGCCGATGGTGCTGGCGAAGGCGCTGGGCGGCCCGATCATCGACCGCGTCGGCGCGCGCAAGGTCAGCATCATGGCCGACATCGCCAGCGCGGGCGCGGTACTGCTGATCCCGCTGCTGCACGGCCTCGGCCTGCTCAGTTTCCCGATGCTGCTGGGCCTGGTCGCCATCGCGGGCGTCGCGCGCGGGCCGGGCGACACGTCCAAGAGCACACTCGCGCCGGACATCGCGGACGCCACCGGGGTAACGCTGGAGCGCGTCACCGGCCTGATCAGCACGACCGAGCGCATCGCGATGATCGTCACCCCGGCGCTGGCCGGTGTGGTCATCGGCGCGATCGGCGCACCCAACGCGCTGATCCTCGACGCGGCCTCGTTCCTGGTGTGCGCCTTGGGTATCGCGATCTGGGCACCACGCCGGACACATGCGGAGTCCACAGAGGACGAAGGGCCGTACCTGAAGCAGCTGCTCGCGGGCTGGCGCTTCCTGTCCAGGGAACCGTTGATGCGGGCCATGGTCGCGATGCTGAGCATCACCAACCTGATCGACACGGCGTACAGCGCGGTCCTGCTGCCGGTATGGATCCATGACAGCGGCTACGGCCCGGCCGAACTCGGGCTCATCGGCTCGGCGTTCGCGGTGACAGCCGCCATCGCCGCGGCACTCGCGGCGGTCTTCGGCGAACGCCTGCCCCGCAGGCTCGTCTACCTGGCGGGCTTCGTGCTCGCCGGGGTGCCGCGATTCGTCGTGATGGCATTGGGCGCGCCGATCTGGGTGGTGATCGGCATCGGCGTGCTGGGCGGCTTCGGCTCGGGCTTCATCAACCCGATCCTCAACGCCATCTTCGTCGAGCGCATCCCCCGCGACCTGCTCGGCCGCGTCGGCTCACTCGCCGAATCGTTGTCCTGGGCCGGAATGCCACTCGGCGGCGGCATCGCGGGCGTCGCCATCGCCGCCTTCGGCCTGGCACCCGCCCTCGTCACCGCGGGCACCCTCTACCTGGTCGCCACGGTCGTCCCCGGCCTCCTACCCCAATGGCGCGAGATGGACCGTCCTCGATAGCGAGAAGTCCAGGCCGGCCACGGTGCGGCCGGCCTGGACAGGTGTCACGCTCAGGGGCAGGCGTCACCGCCTGCCGAGCTGGCAGGCCAGTGGTTCTCGGTCTTGCTCCAGCTCACACTGAAATCGCTCTTGCCGACACCGAAGCCCGTGACGGCCGTGCTGCTCCAGGTGTGCTCGTAGCGGGAGAACGCCTGGACACAGGTCGGCGAGCCTGGATAGCGGTCGTAGTTGTACACGATGCGGCCGTTGTCGGCACTGGTGCCGAAATAGCCCCCGACGTCATACCAGGCTTTGTCCTGGAAGCCCCAAGACTTACCGTAAGCGCCGCTGTCGAAAAGGTACGTGGGCTTGCCACAGGCGAACCTGTTCCATCCCTGCTGTTCGTAGTCACAGGTGGCGAACGACGCGCCACGGTCGTAAACCTTGTCACTGAACGAAAGCCCGAATCCGTCGAACCCGCCGATGTTGCGCACGTTCGTGACACACGCGGTGCATTTGATGCCATCGGCCCTGCGGTGCCCGAAATTGAAATCGGCGACCACATAGTGATCAATGATTCCACCGCAGGTACTGGTGTAGAAACGCGGCTTCGCCAGCGTTACGTTCGGCGACAGTACGCCCATGTCCCCGTCGGCGGCCGCCTTGGCCATCGCCTCATGTGGCTCGTTGGCGATGCGGTTACCCGCACCGTCGACGCGCTGCAGACCGGTCGCCCGCTGGATGTCGTCATCCGACGGTGTCGCACCGAGTCCGATGATCTTGTCGCGGATCGCCGCGCGGCTCGCGTCCGTGGACGCGAAACATTGCTGGGTGGACGGCGGCGCTGCCTGGGCATTGGTCGGCGGCACGCTCAGCTGCACCGTGCCGCAGGCCAATGCCGCCGCCATGAAGGCGACGGCACGCTTTCCCCTTGATAACCGCATAGAACCTCCCGATTCCGTGCGCGAATGCCCTGAACAGGGACTTCGTACGCGCCGAACCAGTCTGGCGAGGCGACGCCCAGATTTTGCCCAGACCGCGCCCAGAGGGAGTCGTGAGCGTTCCGGGCGGCTTTTGAGGGGAACGCCCGGAACGCTCACGACTCCTTCGGCCGAGCCGCCAATGACCAGAGGTAGCTCAGCGGCTCGCCGTCCTCCTCGTCGCCGAACTCCGCGACCACCTCGCGGATGCGGCGGTTGAGCTCGTCGACCCGTTCGGGGCGCAGTCGCAGGACACCGCGGCTGACGCCCCGTCCGGCGTCCGGGCCCGCCGCGACCACCTCGGCGCGGTGCGCGCCCAGCATGGCCAGGTCGACCTGCTGGGACAGCCCCGGCTCGTCGGCGTCCAAAATACTGAGTCCCCAGGTGCGCTGAGTCGCCCGATACGGCCGCTCGAGCGCGCCGCGCTCGCCGGTCCGCACCTCTTCCGCGGCCAGGAAACCCGTCTTGACCAGCGCGCGGACATGCCGGAGCGTGGTCGCGGGCGCCAGGTCCAGCTTCAGCGACAGCTCCTGGTTGGTCAGCGCCCTGTCCAGGCACAGGCGCAGGATCCGCCAGCGGATCGGGTGGCCGAGAGCCTTGAGTTCTTCGGTCGTCGCGATGGCCTCCACGTGCCGAAGACTACCTTGCGATCATCCCACGAATTTGATTTGCTGCTATCGATTTCATTTCGTGCAATCACTCGTGGAGGCCCTGGTGACCGTCGAGCAAGTCCGTGCCTGGGTCGAGGAGTATGCCGAAGACCTGGTCAGCGAGCTGGCCGCGTGGATAGCGCAGCCGAGCGTGAGCCGGACCGGCCTCGGCATGGCCGACGCCGCCGAACACGGCCTCGCCTTGCTGCGCAACGCCGGGCTCGAGGCACGCCAGGTCGAAACCGGCGGCCTGCCCGCGCTCGTCGGCACCGCCGAGGGCCCGCCCGGCGCGCCGCACGTGCTCATCTACGGCCATTACGACGTCCAGCCCGCCGGTCCCGAAGAGAAGTGGACGACCCCGGCGTTCGAACCGGCGATCCGCGACGGCCGGATGTTCGGCCGCGGCACCGGCGACAACAAGGGCCAGCACCTCGCGCAGTTGCTCGGGCTCAGGGCCCTCAAGGAACTCACCGGCGGCTTCCCGTGCCGGGTCACCGTCCTGCTCGACGGCGAGGAGGAGATCGGCAGCCCGAACCTCGCCAAAGCCGTCAGCCAGCTCGACGTGCCCGACCTCGCGATCTGGAGCGACGGCCCCGTGCACGACTCCGGCCGCGCCTGCGTCGTGCTCGGCGTGCGCGGGATCCTGACCTTCGAACTCCGCGCGTACGGCGCGAACCGGCCACTGCACTCGGGCAACTGGGGTGGGGTCGCGCCCAACCCGGCGTGGGCGTTGATCCAGCTGCTGGCCAGTATGCGGTCGGCCGACGGGACCGTGCTCATCCCCGGTTTCGCCGACTCCGTCGCCCCGCTCACCGACGGCGAATGGGCGGCGCTCGCGGACCTTCCGCTCGACGTCCCCGGCGCACTGGCCGGAATCGGGACCCAGCACATGGAACCGCCCGCCGAACTGGGCTTCTACGAACGACTCACCGCGCCGACGCTCACCATCAACTCGCTCAGCTGCGCCGATTCCGGCGACCACCGCACGGTGATCCCCGACGTCGCGATCGCCCGCTGCGAGACCAGGCTCGTCGGCGGCCAGACGCCCGCGCAGGTGACCGAGGCGATCCGCAAGCACGTCGAACGGCACGCGCCGGACATCGAGTTCCTCACTGGCGGTTCGATGAGCCCGTCCCGCACGTTGCCCGAAACCCCTTACACCGCAACGATTCTCGAAGCCACGGAGAAGGGACTGGGCGAGAAGCCGTTGCTGGTGCCCGCACTCGGCGGCAGCCTCCCGATCGCGGTGCTGACCGACGAACTCGGCGTGCCCTGCTACGGCATCCCGTTCGCCAACGTCGACGAGTCCAATCACGCGCCCGACGAGAACCTGGACCTCGACTGGTTCCGCCGGGGCATCGTCGCGGCGGCCGCGATCCAGCTGGCGCTCGGGGAGCGCAGATGAACCTGCGCGACTTCGACACGCTCACCGGCGCCTGGCCCCGCGAAGACGGTTTCGCCTACGTCAGCGACGCGTCCGGCAGACCGCAGCCGTGGGTCCGGACCTGGGCGGGCGACTACCGGCTCCTCCCGATCGACGGCGCCGTGCTGCGGCTCGCCTGGCGGCCGGACGGCAGCCGATTGCTCGTCCAGACCGATCTGACCGGCACCGAGCACTACCGTCTCGCCGAGATCGACCCGGACACCGGCGCCGTCGAATGGCTCGCGGACGCCCCGAACGTCCGGCACGAGATCGGCGTGCCCTACGGCAGCGCGAGCGAACCGTACAGCCCCGACGGCGCGTTGCTCGCCTTCGCCAGCACCGCCCGCGACTCAAGCTGCTTCGACGTTTACGTGCGCGACCTCGCGACCGGCGAATCCAGGCTCGTGCTGGAAGCCGACGACCGCTATCTCCCGGTCTGCTTCTCGCCCGACTCGCGGCAGCTGCTCGTCATCAAGCTGCACCAGAACACCGAGCAGGACCTGTTCGCCTGTGATCTGACGTCCGGGGAGATCCGCCATCTCACCCCGCACGACGGACCGGCGAAGTACCTGCCCGGCGGCTGGACCGAGGACGGGATCTACCTCTGCACCACCGAAGGCCGCAGCTTCCTCGGCGCCGCGCTGCTGGTGCCAGGCAAACCGGTGCAGTGGCTCGAAACGCCCGACGCCGACGTCGAGTCGATCACGGCCGGCCCCAAGATCGTCTGGGCGATCACCGAAGACCAGCGCACCATCCTGCGCATGCTGGACCCGGAAACGCACGAGGTGACCGACCTCGACGGCCTCTCACCCGGCATCTGCGCCGAGGAGTTCGGCTTCGACGGCTACGTCCCGCGCTTCGCGGGTGACCGGCTGCTGCTCCAGGTCGGCAACGCGGACCGGCCAGCCGAACTCTGGCTGGTGGACCCGTCGACGGCCGAGACCAAGCGTCTGACCAACTGCGGCGACCGGCTCCCGCAAGGCGCGATCTCCCCGGAAACCGTGTGGTTCACCAGTTCCGACGGCCTGGAGGTGTCCGGGCTCCTCTACCGCCCGCACCGCCAGACCGGCCCGGTGCCCGCGGTGCTGCACATCCACGGCGGCCCCGAGTCCCGCGCGCTCCCGGTCTACGACCCGATGATCCAGGAACTCCTGCGCCGGGGGATCGCCGTGCTGGCGCCGAACATGCGTGGTTCCAACGGCCGCGGCCTCGCCTACCAGCGCCTGATCTACCGCGACTGGGGCGGCGGCGACCTCGCCGATTTCGCGGCCGCGGCGACGTTCCTGCGTGGCCTCGACTGGGTCGACGGCTCCCGGCTCGGCGTCTACGGCGCTTCGTACGGCGGTTTCGCCGCGCTCAGCTGCGTGAGCAGGCTGCCGCATCTGTGGCGCGCGGGTGTCGCCGTGTGCGGGCCGTCCGACCTGGTGCTGGACGTGCAGAGCATGCCACCGACCTGGCGCCGCCGCGCCGCGGGCTGGATCGGCGACCCCGACGACCCGGCCGACGCCGCCCGCCTCGCGGCCCGGAGCCCGTTGAACCACGCCGCCAACATCCGCGCGCCGTTGCTGCTGGTGCACGGCGTCGACGACACCCGCGTGAGCATCGAAGGCAGCGAGCAACTGCATGACCGGCTGCGCGACCTCGGCCGGACCGTCAAGCTGATCCGCGTCTCCGGCGGGCACTCGCCGACCGACCGCGAGAGCTGGGCGGACGCCGACGCCGACATGCTCGACTGGTTCACCACGCACCTTTGACCAGAACTACGTAGTGGCACGGATGGCACCGCGGCACGCGCCCGGCCACGATCGGACCATGCAGATCGAGGTACCGCCGGGGTACTGGCAGCGCGACGCCAGCCACCTTCCACGCCCGCAGACACCGCTGACGCGGACCACCTGTTCGGAGTCGGTGGGGTTCGACCGTGCGGCCGCGCGGTTCGGCTTCCTGCTCAAGCCCGTGTTCGCGGAGATCGGCGGCTGGCCCTACCTGTCGCTGCAGCCGGTCGGCGGCAAGCCGGACGCGCCGGTTCCGCCTGCCTGGCTGCTGCCGCTGCTGATCCGGCTCTCGCCGGAGGCGCGGCGGCGGATGCGGCGGTGCAAGGAGGTCATCCGCACGGACTTCAGCGGACAGCTGCTCGACCAGTGGGAGCGGGAACTGCTGCCAGGCCTGGAGAAACGGATCGCGGACCTGCGCGACGCCGACCTGACGGCCGCGAGCGACGAGGAGGTGTCCGCACGGCTGGCGCGCGCCACGGACCTGGTCGCGCACGGCATGGAGACGCATTTCCTCCTCAACATCGCGAACTGGCTCGCGCTCAGCGCGCTCGACAAGGCCTGCCACGAGCTGCTCGGCTGGACCGCCGCCGAGACCGACGAGCTGCTCGGCGGTCTTTCGGTGCGGTCGACCGAGCCAGCCAGGCGGCTGGCCGAGCTGGGCGACGCGCGGGAAGGCGATCCCGAGTTCGCCGAGTACCTGCGGATCTACGGCTGCCGGGCGCTCGCGGTCGAGACCGCCGAGCCGACCGTCGGCGAGATACCCGGGCTGACCAGGCGGTTGCTCGAAGACCAGCTCACCCGCGGCTACGCCCCGGAGGCCACGGCGAAGGCGCTGGCCGAGCGCCGCGCGGAGGCCGGGGCGCGAGCCAGGGCCAGGCTGACCGGCGCTGCCGCGACCAGGTTCGAGCGGGTGCTGGCCAGAGCCGAAAAGGCTTACCCGGTAAGGGAGGACAACGTCTTCTTCACCATCGACGCGCCGATCGCCCTGGTACGGTACGCCGCGCTGGAGATCGGGCGGCGGCTCACCGCGCGCCGACGGCTCGACGAGATCGACGATATCTTCTTCTACCACGGCGACGAGGCGGTCACGGCACTGCGCGACGACCGCGATCTCCGCGAATCCGTGGTGCGGCGTAAGGAAGAACGTGCATGGGCGATCGCGAACCCCGGTCCGATGTCCTACGGTCGCGAGCCGGGGCCGCCGCCGTCGCTGCGCTGGATGCCGTCCTACGTGCGGGTCACCATGGAAGCCGCGGCATGGGCGTCCGAGCGGGTGCTCGCGACGCACCTCAGCAACCGGGCCGAGGCAACGGAAACCCGAGTGCTGCGCGGAGTCCCCGCGTCGGCCGGGCGGTACCGCGGCACCGTGCGGGTGATCGGCTCCGAGGCCGAGTTCGGCAAACTGCAGGCCGGTGACGTGCTGGTCTGCCCGTGCACGCGGCCCTCGTGGTCGGTGCTGTTCCCGTCGGTCGGCGCGATCGTCACCGACACCGGCGGCTCGCTCTCGCATCCGGCGATCATCGCGCGGGAGCACCAGATCCCAGCCGTGGTCGCGACCCACCGGGCGACCACCACCCTCCACGATGGACAGACCGTGCTGGTCGACGGCTCGGCGGGCACCGTGGAGCTGATCCCGTGAACGTCTTCCGCGAGCTCAGTGACACGGCGGCGACACTGGCCGCGTTCACCACTGCCGTCCAATTAGGACTGCTCGACCGGATCGACAGGACGCCCGCCACCCCGCAGGAGCTCGCACGGACGTGCGGGGCCAGTGAGCGCGGCGTGCGGGTGGTGCTCGCGGCGCTCGCCGAACAGGGCTTCGTGGAGCTTCTCGCAGACGGCCGCTACCGGCCGCTGGTGCCGGGAATCGCTTCACTGCACCCGATCCTGCCGTTGTGGGAACGACTGCCCGAGGTGGTCCGCACCGGCGAACCGGCCTTCGAGTCCGACTGCGCCGAAACGGCGGGCGGGATCTACCCGTCGATGGTGACGTTCCTGGCCGCGCTGTGGAGTCGATCGGCCGCGGAGGTGGCGAGGCTGCTGCCGAAGGCGCGGCGGGTGCTGGACGTCGGCGCGGGCGCGGCGCCCTGGAGCATTCCGCTGGCGAGCGAACACTGCAGAGTGACCGCGCTCGACCTGCCGCCGGTCCTCAAGGCGACCAGGCAGGCGGTGAACCGGGCCGGGGTCGCGGCGCACTACGAGTTCCTCGGCGCCGACATGTTCGATGCCCGCCTCGACACCGGCGGCCACGACCTGATCGTGCTGGGCCAGGTGTGTCACCTGTTCGACGAGGCGGCGTGCGCGAAACTGCTCCGGCACCTGTCGCCCGCGCTCGAACCGGGCGGGACGTTCGCGGTGATCGAGACGCTGGCGGGCAGTACGGAAGCCGCGATGCACGACCTGTCGCTGTTCCTGCGCACCCGCCACGGCACGGTCCACCCGCCCTCGGCGTATCGCGCCTGGCTGGGCGACGCCGGGCTGGGCGAGGTCGAGGTCGCCGAGCTGCCGGACGGGATGGCGCTGATCACCGCACGCAAGTGAGGTTATCCTCGGGGATCATGGCAACTCGGCTGGTCGGGAGGGACGTCGAGCTCGCCGCGCTGACGAAGGCGCTCGACGCCGCCGAAGCCGGGCAGGGCCGAGTGGTGCTGCTCTCCGGGGACGCGGGTATCGGCAAATCACGGCTGGCCGCGCAGGTGCTGGCCGAGGCCGAGGCCCGCGGCTTCGCCGTGCTGCGCGGGCAGGCGCACGCGCTGCACGTGGGACTCGCGTACGCACCGATCGTCGAGGCCGTCCGGCGCCACCTGGCCACGGCCCCCGATCCGGGGTGGTTGCTCGAGGGCCTGGCCGACCTCGGCAGGCTGCTGGCCGACCCCCGGCTGCCCGCGGTGCCCCCGGTCGGCGATCCGGGGCTCGAACGCACGCGGATGTTCGAGGCGGTCACCCGGCTGGTGCGCCGGATCGCCGGGCGCGCACCCGTGCTGGTGTTCGTCGACGACCTGCACTGGGCCGACCGCGGCACCGTCGAACTGCTGCATTACCTCGGGCGTGGGGTGCTGGACGAGCGGGTGCTGGTGCTGACCGGCTACCGCCCGAGCGAGACCACGAGCGCGCTCGCCGAGCTGGCGAAAGCCGTCCGCCGAGCCACGCCGGACGCCGAGATCGAGCTGGGCCCGCTGACCGACGAAGCGGTCGGCGAACTCGTCGCGGGCCTCGGTGGCCAGGCGCCGACGCCGGAGCTGCTCCGTCGCGCCAAAGGGGTGCCGCTGTTCGTCACGGCGCTGGCCGGGGCCACGGGGCCGCTGCCCGCGATCGTCCGCGATGTGGTGCTCGGCCGCCTGCACCGGCTCGACGAACCGGAGCGGCGGCTGATGGAGCTGGTCGCCGTGCTCGGGGACAACGGTTCGGCCGAGGTACTGCGCGCGGCATGGGAAGCCGGTGATTTCTGGCTCTCGCTGCGTGCCTTGCTCGCCGATGGACTGCTGATCGAGCAGGTCGGCGGGCAGCAGGTGACCTACCGCGTGGCGCACCCGCTGTACGCCGAGGTCGCGTATGCCGAGCTCACCGTCGGCGAGCGGCGGCGACTGCACGCCGAGCTCGCCGTCATCATCGACAGGGTGCTGCCCGGCGACGTCTTCGCGCTGGCCCCGCACATCCGCGACGCGGGCGGGCTGGTCGACGCGAACCGCGCGATCGAGGTGATGACCGAGGCGGGCAAGCGCGCGCTGGCGGTGTTCGCCGCCGAGGAGAGCACGCTCTACCTGGGCGCCGCGCTGACCAGGGCCCGCGAAACCGGGCGCGCCGACCTGCTGCCGGCTCTGCTGGACTGGCTCGGCCGGGCGCACCAGGGCGCAGGCGATCTCGAAGCGGCCGCGGTGGCCTGGCGCGAGGGCGCGAAACTGGCCGGCCCGGCGCTGCGCGGCGAGCTGAACCATCGCCTGTCGATGCTGGAATCGGAGCGGGGTAACGCCGCGGCCGCACACGAGTACGCGCGCGGCGGGCAGCCGTCGTCGCTGGAAACGATCATCCTGCATCTCATCTTCGCGATCCGTCACGGCGACAAGGCCGAGGTCGCCACCATGCTCGGCCGCCTGCGCGCGGCGACCGAGCACGACGAGTCGGACGCCGCCAAAGCCGCTCTGCATTACGGCCGCATGCTCGAAGCGACCTTCGCCGACGACTTCGCCACCGCGCGCGAAGAAACCTTGCGGAGTCTCGAGTACGCCGAACGCGTCGAGGCCGAGTCGCCCATCCATGTCCAGGGCGCGCATCGGCTGCTCGTCGGGCTTTCCATGCTGGCAGGCGACCTGCCCGCCGCGGTCGAGCACGCGAAGGAGCACAGCACGCGACTCGGCCCGTTCGAGATGCCGTCCGGGCAGTGCTCCGGTCAGTACAGCCTCGCCACCGCGTACTACCTGGCCGGCGCGCTCGACGAGGCGATGCGCGAGATCGACGTCGGTGTCGCCATCGCGCGGCGCAACGGTCTCGCCCGTTCGCTCAGCCGGTCGCTGACCTGCCGCGCGCTGATCCTCGCCGAACAGGGCAGGCTGACCGAAGCCGCGGCCTGTGTCGCCGAGGGCGAAGGGTGCTACCCCACCGGCGACACCGGGACGACCGCGCTCGCCGACCTGGCGCGCACGGTCATCTCACTCCACAGTGGACGGACAGCGGCGGCCCCGCCGTCCGTGGAGTCCCGGATGCGCAACGAACAGCTGGTCGTGACACTGCGGCTGCTGCTCACCGGACTCGCCGGACTCGCCGCAGGCGACCGGGAAGCGGCTCTGCGGGCCAGCGCCGGGCTCCGCGAAGACGGTGCCACCGCGCCGCTGCTGGACGCGCTCGCCGATCGGCTCGACGGCCTGCTCCAGCCGTCGGCTGAGCTGCTGGAGCTGGCCGCCGACCGGCTGGAAGCCATGGGTGCCAAACTGCTCTCGGCTCAGGCCCGGCTCGAATGGGCCGAGCTGGCCGAGGACAAGACCGCCGCCATCGCCTGTCTTGAGGCATTCGAGCAGGTCAGTGCCGCGCCATGGGCGGACAGGGCACGCAGGCTCGCCCGGTCGCTCGGCGTCCGCGTGCCCGCCGGGCGGCGCGTCGGCACGCTGAGCGGGCGCGAGTGGCAGATCGTCGGGCTGGTCGGCGACGGACTGTCCAATGCGGACATCGCGGCCAGGCTGTTCCTGAGCGAACGGACCGTCGAGACCCACCTGCGCAACAGCTACGCCAAACTCGGCCTGGGTTCGCGCGTCGCGCTGGCGCGCTGGGCCGTGGAGCACGGATCTACGTAGTAGCACCGATGGTGCGTGGCGCCACGCGAGTGCAGGATCGACGCCATGAGGAAGTTGCTGCGGCTGGCCGAGGTCACCACGGCCGACGTGCCACGGGCAGGCCGCAAGGCCGCGGTGCTCGGCGAGCTGATCCGGGACGGCTTCGCGGTACCGGACGGCGTCGTGCTCACCCCGAGCCCCGATCCGCTGACCTGTGCCGAAGTCCGCGCGCTGCTCGACGCCGTCCGCGGCCTCGGCGACGGCTCGTTCGCGGTGCGCTCGTCCGGCGTCGCCGAAGACCTCGCCGACCGTTCCTACGCGGGCGCCTACCAGACGGTGCTCGGCGTGCAGGGGGAAAAAGCGCTGGCGGAGGCGGTTTTGGGGGTACTCGCCTCCGCCGGCGACACCAATCCGATGGCGGTGCTGGTCCAGCGGATGGTCCCGGCCGACGCCGCGGGCGTGGCGTTCACCGTCAACCCCGTCACCGGGGAAACGGAAGTGCTGCTCAACGCCGTCGAGGGGCTCGCCGACCGCCTCGTCTCCGGCGAGATCGACCCCGACGAATGGATCGTCCGCGACCACTCCGCCCGCCTGGCGTACGGCTCGGGCGCCGCGATCACGGCCGCCCAAGCCGTCGAAGTGAGCAGGGTCGCCGAGCGCGTCGCCGGACGTTTCGGCGCACCGCAGGACATCGAGTGGGCCATCGCGGACGACGAGCTCTACGTGCTGCAAGCCCGCCCGGTCACGGCAGCGCGGTGGTGACCGGTAGGCGCACCGTGAACACGGAGCCCTCGCCGAGCACACTGGTCACGGACACCGTGCCGCCGTGCGCCTCGGTCAGCTGACGCACGATCGCCAGCCCGAGCCCGCTGCCACCGGTCTGCCTGCTGCGTGACTTTTCCGCGCGCCAGAAACGATCGAACACCTGCGGCAGGTCGGCCTCGCTGATCCCGGCGCCGGTATCGGCCACCTCGATCACGCACTCGACGTCCTCCGCGCGGGCGCGCACCGACACCGTCCCGCCCGGCGTGTGCCGGATCGCGTTGCTCACCAAGTTGCCCATGATCTGCCGCAGCCGCACGGGATCCGCGAGGATCTCGGGGTCGCCGTCGGTCTCCACGGTCAGCGAAACCTCGGCGACGCCCGCGCGATCGCGATACGACTCCGCGACCTGATCCAGCAGGTCGCTCAAATGCACGGGCTCCGGATGCAGCCGGAGGCTGCCCGCGTCGGCGGCGGCCAGGTCCTGCAGATCTTCGACGATGTGGTGCAGCAGCAAGGTTTCCTCGAGCAGCGACGTGGTCAGCGCACGGTCGAGCGGGATGATCCCGTCCTCGGCGGCCTCCAGCCTGCCCTGGATCGCGCTCAGCGGGTTGCGCAGCTCGTGCGCGATGTCGCTGACCATGATCTTGCGCCGCTCGGACAGGTCGTTGAACGCCGTCGCGAGATACCCGATCTCGTCGCGGGTGGTCACCGGCGCCGGCCGGTTGCGGCGCACCGCCTCGGTCAGCGTGCGCAGCGGCCTGGACACCCTGGTCGCCAGCAGGACGGTGATCAGCACGGTCAGGCCGAGCACGCCGACGGTCACCGCGATGATCCGCGTGGTGTTGGCCCTGGACAGGTTGAACGGGTTCGACGGCTGCCCGCTCTCGCTGGTGACGAACAGCAGCGCGGGCGGCGCGACGAAGGTGCGCAGCTGTTCGCGGCGGCTGGCCTCGACGCACGCGCGCGCCGCTTGCGGGTCGCTGACCGCGCCGAGTGCCGTGAAGGTCAGATCCAGCTTCACCGGCTGCAGGCCTTGGCGCTGCAGGCAGGTGTTGACCAGATCGGTGAGCTGGCCCAGCGCCTGCTCTTCGGTCGGCGTCAGCACCTCGTTGCCGAACAAGCCGCATTTCGACGCGGCGACCAGCGGAAACCCGTTGAAGTCGATCGACGGCTTGCCATTCGGCGCGGTCCGCACGGTCGCGGTGATGCGGAACCCGCGCAGGCACTCGAGCTGCTTGGTGATCACCGAGTCGAGGCGCGTGCGTTCCTCGTCGCTCAGCCGGAACGGCCCGACCGCACGCGGGTCGATCCCGCTGGTGCCCGCCTCCGGCACCAGTATCGGGTCGGCACGCAGCGGGTCGACCACGGCGGAGGCCTGCGCGGGCAGGAGGATCGGGGCGCCGCCGGAGTCGGCGATCGGCGCGCGGTCCTCGCCGGTCAGGATGATCCGGCGCCCGGTCCGCGACGCGAGGTCGTGCAGCAGCGGGCCGACCCCGCCCCAGCTGGGCGAACCGGCCGCGCGCCCGAGCAGCTCGGTGTAGACGGTCGCGTCGTCGGAGAGCGCCTGGCCCTTCTCCTGTTCGATCGCCTTGGTGGTGGTCTGCACCGCGAGCCAGGCGGTCGCCGCGATCGAGCCGATGGCGATCAGCACCGACACGGCCAGCAGCCGCGTCAGCAAACGCTTGCGCCAAGGAACCTTAGTGGTCGCCATCAGCCACGGTCAGCGATCAGTTTGTAGCCGACGCCGAACACGGTCAGCAGATGCGCGGGCCGCCGAGGGTCGGCCTCGATCTTCTTGCGCAGGTTCATCATGTGCACGTCGATGATGCGCGTGGTGATGAACTGGTCGAACCCGCGCGTCAGGTCCAGCAGCTGCTGGCGGGTGAACACCCGGCCCGGCTGTTTCGCCAGCACTTCGAGGATCTGGAACTCGCCGGGCGTGCAATCGACCACCCGGCCGTCGACGGACACCTCGTGCCGCACCGGGTCCACCCGCAGCGGCCCGACGCGCAGCACCTCGGCGCCGGTGTCGCCGTTCTGCCTGGTACGCCGCAGCAGCGTGCGTACCCGCGCCATCAGCTCGCGCGGGCTGTACGGCTTGGTCATGTAGTCGTCGGCGCCCAGGTCGAGGCCGAGCAGCAGATCGTCCTCTGTGGACCGTGCGGTGAGCATCAGCACCGGCACATCGGACTCGGCGCGCAGCGTCCGGCACACCTCGAGCCCGTCTACCCCGCCCGGCATCATCACGTCGAGCACCACCAGGTCCGGCCGCTGCCGTCTGGCCTCGTCGAGCGCCGACCGCCCGTCGCCCGCGACGACCACGGTGTGGCCCTCCTCCTGGAGGTAGAGCCGCACGACCTCAGCCTGTTTCTCGTCGTCTTCCGCGACGAGTATGTGAGCGCACACAAGGCGACCCTATGCTGGCCGGTTGTCCGTAGCATGGGGAGGATGGGGGGTCTACTGGAACCGGCTGCCGGATCCCTGTTCACCTATCTGTCCCCCGAGGACCGGCGTTTCCTGCTCGGCCTCGGTTTCCGGCGCCGCCATCCCGGTGGTGATCTGCTGCTGCGCCAGGGTGATCCGACCGAACATCTGCTGCTGATCACCGAGGGCTGGGTCAGGATCTCGTCGTCGGGCTCGGGCGGCTACGAGCTGCTCACCGGGCATCGCGGGCCCGGCCATCTCGTCGGCGAACTGGCCGCCCTGTACGGCTCACCGCGCGGCGCGGACGTGCACGCCGTCGAGACGGTCGAGCTGGTGGTGATCACCCGTGATCGTTTCCTCGCCTGCCTGCACGACCGGCCGACCATCACGATCGCGCTGGTCAAGCAGATGGCGGACCGCGTCGCCGAAGCCGAGAACATGCGCCGGTGGTTCGCCATGCACGACGTCACCAAGCGCATCGCGGCTTCGCTGCTCCACATGGCCGAACAGCACGGCGTCGACGGCCCGTCCGGCCTGGTCATCCAGATCCCGCTCACCCAGCAGGACCTGGCGAACCACGTCGGCGCGACCCGGCGTTCGGTGGCGCGGGCGATGACCGCGCTGCGCGAGCGCGACCTGATCGGCACGGTGAATCGCCGCCATGTCGTGCCCAGCGTCGGAAAACTGCGCGCGTTCCTCGATGAATCCCCGAATGGCGCAGCCTCTCTGTGACATCTGTCGTCGCCGATGTCCCGCGGTGGCGTCATGCTCGGACAAGTCCGAGCAATCCGCGAGGGAGGGGACCCCATGCGCCTACACATGCCACCGTCCTTGCTGGCGAAACTGTGCTTCGCCGCGTTCCTCGCGGGCGCGATCGTGAGCAAGCTGCTGAGCATCGCGTACTGAAGACCGCCCCAACGGCCATGGTGACTCCGGGCGAACGTCCTTACTTTCAGGGGATAAGGGGAAATACGCTCGCTCGGAGGTCGCCGTGTCCGCATCCGTCTTCGCCAGGCTGAGCACCGCCGAACCACCGTCGCGGACCGAGATCCTGATGGACAAGGCCGTGGTGCTCGGCGGAAGCGTCGCGGGCCTGCTGGCGGCTCGTGTGCTCGCCGATCACGCAGGATCGGTGGTGATCGTCGAACGCGACGAGCTGCCGGCGGCGCCCGCCCCGCGACCGGGAACCCCGCACGACGGGCAGGTGCACGGCCTGCTGCCCGGCGGGCGGGTCCAGCTCGACCGGTTCTTCACTGGGTTCTCGGACCAAGCGCTCGCCGAGGGCGCGATCTTCTCGCCGTCCGAACGAGCCCGGCAGTACATCGACGGGATGGCGAAGGTGCCCGACGGCCGGATGGGGATCCTGTCCTGCAGCAGGCCCCTGCTCGAATCGCTGATCCGCCGCCGCACGCTGGAGCTGCCGAACGTCAAGGTGATCACCGCCCGCGCCCACGACCTCGTGCTGCGCGGCGACGTCGTCACCGGGGTCCGCTGTGCGGCGGGCACCGAGGAATGGACCGAGGAAGCGGACTTCGTGGCCGACGCGATGGGCCGCGCGAGCAAGGTCTCCGACTGGCTGGGCGAGCACGGCTGGGAAAGCCCCCGCCTGCGGCGGCTGCCCATCAACGTCAACTACGCCACCGGGTTCTTCCGGCGCGCCGAGGCGGAACCCGCGATCGGCACGGCGATCGCCTACCGGAGCCCGAGCGCCGACATCCCGAAGGTGTCGGTCGCGGCGCTGGTCGCGACCGAGAACGACCGGTGGATGGTGCTGATCGCCGGGTACGGCGACGAACGGCCCGGCCGCACCCCCGAGGAGATGCGCGGGCTCAGCGCCGAGGAGCCGCCGATCTTCGGCGAAGCGACGTCCGGCGAGCTGATCGGCGACATCGCCACCTACCACCAGTCCGACGCACGCCGCCGCGATTACCACGGCCTCAAGCGTTATCCGGCCAGGCTGATCAGCATCGGCGACGCGGTCGCGTCGTTCAACCCGGTGTACGGCCAGGGCATGTCCTCGGCCGCGCTGCAGGCCTCGGCACTGTCCGAATACCTGCGGGGCAAGCCCGACCTGAACCGGCCTGCCCGCGAATTCCTTGCCACGCAACGGGTCGTCGCCGACGCCGCCTGGAAGATGTCCACCGCCGCCGACCTGGCGCGCCCGGACATCGACGGGCCGTACCCGCGCTGGTTCCGGCTCGACCAGTGGCTGACCGGGCACGTCATCGCCGCCTCGGTGACCGACAGCGAGACCGCCGCGCGGTTCAACGCGGTGACCTACATGCTCCGGCACCCGCGCACGCTGCGGTCACCCGGAACGCTGCTGCGCGCGTTCCGGGTGAACCGCCGCCGTCACTCGCAGCAGGCGTGATCCGTCCACTCGGGACGGTGCCACCACTCGTCGGCGAACTGCGCCGTCTGTCCACTCTGGACTATCTGGGCGGTGACCGCGGCCGGGTGGTCGTACGGCGCTAGCAGTTCGTCGACCGTGTGGGCCCGCCCGCCGACCATGACGCCGCGTACGGCCGCCGCGGCGTTGATGTCGGTGAGCGGGTCACCGTCGACGATCACCAGGTCCGCCTTGGCGCGCGGCGCGATCACGCCGATCGTGCCGTCGAGCCCGAGCCAGCGCGCCGGGTTGGCGGTGGCCGCGGTCAGCGCTTCGTATGGGGTGAAGCCGTAACGGACCATCGCACGCATGTTGGTGTGCAAAGAGATCGCGATGTTGTCGAGCGGGGCGTCCGTACCGGCCAGCACCACACCGCCCGCGCGCTGGATGCGCAGCATCATCTCGGCCTGGCCCTTGAGGATCGCACGCATCGTCTCGGCCGCCGGTGTCCGCGCGTCGTCGGCCTTCTGCACGAGGCGGTCGTACTCCCATGACGGGTTCAGCACCCGGGTGCGCCGGTCGGTGACCAGCGAACGGTCATCGCCGTAGAGCACGCTCGAGTTGAACAGCGTGGTCGAGATGCCCATGCCGGACCCGGCGAACAGCGCGACGACATCGCCGTACGTGCGGCCGACGCGCGATCCGGTGTGCGAGTAGCCGAGCCGGTTGGTGGCGCCGTAGTGCTCCATCCCGTCCATCCCGAACTGCGCGGCCGGGTACAGATAGTGCGAGGTCAGCGGCAGCCCGGCGCGGTGCGCGGCCGCCACGGCGGCCGACTGGTATTCGTTCGGGAACCGGACGTAGGTCTTGATCAGGTCGTAGCGCAGCTTCCGCGCGCGCTCGAACTCCTTGTCCAGCAACGAGATCGAGCGGTTCGGGCGCATGAAGTTGTAGTAGACGCGCGAACCGTCGATCGCCTCGCCGGTGGCGAAGAACCGCGGCCCGATGAGCGCGCCGGACTCGAGCGCCTCCCTGGTCTCCACCATCTGGTACGCCGGATCGCCGGGTGACCTGGTCGAGGTGATGCCGTACGCGAGCCAGAGCCTGCCCTGCCTGGCTCCCCACTGGCGGCCACGCAGGTGCCAGTGGACGTGCGCGTCGATGAGACCCGGCATGACCGTGCGCGTGGACGCGTCCACCGTGGCAGGCCCCGGACCTGCGGGAACGACACCCGCGATGCGGTCGCCGTCGATGATGACGTCGACATCGCGCCGCAACTCCTTCGCCTTGCCGTCCCACAACGCGCCCGCCCTGACCACGAGCTTCTGCCGGACGACCGGCCGCTGCCAGCGCAGGTCGACCGGCACCGTGGCGGGCGGGCCACCGGCGATCGACTGGGTGCGCAGCTCGCCGTTGTTCAAGTACAGCAACGCGTTCGACCCCACCCAGGCGAGCGAGTCGGTCACCTCGTGGGTGACCTGCTTCGGCTGCCCGGTGAACGTCCCGGTGGCGTCGACCGGCACGATCCACGCCGTCGATTCGACGACGAACGCCAGGTATTTGCCGTCCGGCGACCAGATCGGCCCGTCGTCACCCCGCGTGGACAGCGACGCGTGCGGCATCGGCTCGCTGTACTGCAGTGTGCCCGCGCGCAGGTTGACCAGCAGGATCTGGCTCGTGCCCTCGCGGTAGCGCTTGGAGTACGGCTTCACCGCGGCGAGCGCGAGCGTGGTGCCGTCCGCCGACCAGGTGGGCCTGCCCGGCATGAACAGCGTCGGCGCGACCTGCTTCGGCACGCCGCCCGCGACGTCGACGATCCAGGTGGCGCCGTCGTGGTCCTGGTACGCGATCCGGGCGCCGTCGGGCGAAAACCTCGGCGTCAGCTGCGCGCCCGGCAGGCCGGTGAGCCGTTTCGTCACGCCGGTGGCGACGTCGAGCAGCCACAGGTCGGCGTCGCCCGCCTTGTCTGAGGCGTAGACCAGTGTCTTGCCATCGGGCGAGAAGTCGGGATCGGAGTTGAAGTAGCCGTCGGCCAGCAACTTGCGCGGCTTCCGCTCGCCGATTTTGAGCAGCCACAACGCGTTCAGCGCGCGGAAGGCGACCTGCGAGCCGTCACGCGAGACGACCGGTGACGCGATGCCCTGCGCCTGCCGCTCGCGGTGGTCGTCGAGGTCACGGACCGCCTGGCGATACCTGCGCCTGGCGACGAACGGCACGGTGGCGGTGAACGCGACGTCGACCGGCGGCGTGCCGCCGAGCTTGCGGCGCCGGACGCGCCCGTCCGCCGTGTAGAGCAGTTCGTCGGCCGAGAGCCAAGCGGCAGGGAAGGCGAAAACGTCCTCGTCCCCGGTGACGACCTGGTCGCCGACGACAAGTTCCGGCTTGGCCCCGGTCAGCCTGACATACGCGAGCTTGCCGTCCGGCGCGAACGACGGCCCGTACAGCTTCGCGCCGGCGGGCGCGGTGACCGCCCTCGTGACCGCACCGGACGCCAGGTCCAGCACGTCGATGGCCGCATCGTCGACCGTGTACGCGACGCGCTTGCCATCCGGCGACCAGGCGGGCGTGGCCTCCTCGGCCGCGGTGTCGGTGAGCTTGGTGATCTCGCCGGTCGCCACCGCCAGCCGGTGCACGCCATAGCTTCCACCGCGGTCCGAGGCGAAGACGATCGACGCGCCATCGGGCGAGAACTTCGGCTCGCGATGGTCGAACGGGCCTTTCGTATGCTGCCGGGCGCCGGAGCCGTCGACCCCGATACTCCACAGGTGGTAGTTCCCGTCGCGGTAGGACTGGAACACCAGCCGCCGCCCGTCCGGCGAGAAATGCGGCTGCGTCGCGTCGGCGAAGTCATCGGTGAGCCTGCGTGCCTTGCCGCCCGCGATCGGCACCACCCAGATGTTGGTCAGCAGATCGAACGCGACGAGCTTGCCATCGGGCGAGACGGCGACGCTGATGTTCGTGCCCTCGCGGACTACCGTCTCCCGCGATGACTCCTGATCGGGGTCCGCTCGCGCGGCTTCAGTGCTGACAAGACCGGCGGCGACCGCGGCCACCCCCGTGCCTATGAGCATGTTCCTGCGCGTCAGTTCGGTGCTCATCCGTACGTTCCTCCCAGTGGATTCCCCCTGTCAGTGATTATCCGCGGAACACCGACAAGAACGGGAGTCTTGACTGAGCGACGTACGATGAGGCATGGCCCTCGCCGTCAATCTGGCGTTGTACGCGGTCGTGGTCGTCATCCCGACCGCGGCCACCTGGGCCATACTCAAACTCCCTGGTGTGATCGAGAAAAAGCGCGCCAACCGCCGCATCCCGGAGCCCTCGGTCGAGCATCTCGCCGCCGACCTGCGCCGCGTCCATCGCCTGCTCGCCGACTACGGCCCCGGCACCCCGGCCGCCCGCCGGATCAGCGCACGGCAGGCCTACGACGCGCTGCTGATCCAGGCGTGCGCGGCCGTGCACCTCGAGCACCGCCTCGGCGAACTGCCGGAGGGCATGGACCGCGAGATCGAGCGCCTCACGGTCGAAGAAAAGCTGAGCGAGGCCGGGCTCCGCCTGAAGGACTCGTGAGTGTTTAGACCGGTTAGAACCGGCCGTACCACTCACGACCTCACGACGGCTGGAACCGTCGGCATCACTCACGAATGCGTGGGACTATCACGCGGTCGTGAACTACCGTGATCACGTCACGCTAGTTCCGACTGGGGAGCTCGACCATGAAACAGCGGAGCCCGGTTTTCGCCGTGTTCACCCTGACCCTGGCGCTGGTACTCGGCGCCTTCCTACTAGCCAAACCGAGCGGTACCGATGCCCGAACGGGCACCAATCCGGGCGGAAAGTACGTCATCCGCGGCGCGTCGATGGTGCTGACCATGGACCCGAAACTCGGCGAAGGTCCGCTCGGCACGCTCGCCGACGCCGACGTGCTCATCGAAGACACCAAGATCAAGGCCGTCGGCAAGAACCTCGACGCCGGTCGCGCGCAGGTGGTCGACGGCAGGGGCAAGATCGTCATGCCCGGCTTCGTCGACCTGCACAACCATCTCTGGCAGGCGCTCATCCGCGGCTGCGCCGGCGACAAGGAGCTCAACGGCTGGCTCGGCAAGTGCGTGCTGCCGCTGTACAAGAACCAGCCGAGCGACGCCGACGGCTACGCGGGCGCCAGGCTGGCGACGCTGGACGTGATCTCGACCGGGATCACCACGGTCACCGACTGGTCACACGCGTTCAACGCCGACTTCGCGAAGGGCAACCTGCGTGCGCTCGGCGAGTCGAACCTGCGGTTCGTGTTCTCCTACAACGGCACGACCAACGCGGCACTGCAGGACGAGATCCGGCGGGTCAAGCGCGAGGTCATCGACAAGAACCCGTTGGCGCACCTGGAAATCGGCACGCATCCGTCCACAGGGAACTTCCCGAGTCTCGACGCGTCGGAGAAGCTCGCGCGTGAGCTCGGCGTGCCGCTGAACGTCCACCTGCTCGAATCCAAGGCCGACCCGGCGACCGGTCAGATGGAGGCGCTGCGCAAGGCGGGCGCGCTGCGGCCGGGACTGGTGGCGAACCACGTCATCCAGGCGACCGACGCCGAGCTCGACGAGCTGGCCGCCGCCGACGTCCGCGTCGCCCACAACCCGCTGTCGAACATGCGGCTCGCTTCGGGTGTCATCCGGCTGCCCGAGATGCGCAAGCGCGGCATGAAGGTCGGCCTCGGCCTGGACGGCGGGACCAACGACACGAGCGACATGTTCAACGTGATGCGCGCCACCGTCGGCCTCCAGCGTGCGACGGCGACCGATCCCGGCGTCTACCCGACGACGGCCGACGTGCTGCGGATGGCCACCCTCGGTGGCGCCGAAGCACTCGGGCTCGACGGCGAGGTCGGCTCGCTGACGCCTGGCAAGAAAGCGGATCTGCAAGTGATCAACGCCCAATCGGTCAACTTCGCGCCGCGCGTGGACTGGGTCAACCAGCTGGTCTTCAACACCCAGCCGTCCAATGTGGACTGGGTGTTCGTCGACGGCCGCGCCTTGAAGCGCGACGGCAAGGTGGTCGGCGTCGACACCGGCCGCGTGGTGAAGGACGCCCAGGACGCGGCGGACCGCCTCAAGAAGCTGTTGCCCCAGTAAGGACTCGTGCGCGTTGCGGGCGGTTATTGAGGGGAAACGCAAAGGTGGCGTGATCGTGGACTCGGCTTGGACAGGAGGGTCGTGAGTGGTACGGCCGGTTCTAATACTCCAGCTGTAGTTCGTAATGTGGCTGGCGTGTCGGTGAAATAGGTGCGGCCACCACGGTGATCATGAGTGTTTGTGAAGACAAAACAAGATC